>CAXTKQ010000081.1:15132-17006 GCA_964244955.1 uncultured Sphingobacteriaceae bacterium
GGGATGGCTTGCCACTCAGTATGGAAAGTCCCTTCTTTGCCAATCAATTCATAAGTATGTGCGCCAAAATAATCGCGTTGGGCCTGAATGAGGTTCGAAGGCATATTTTTTGTGCGGAAAGTATCGTAATAACTTAAACATGAAGCATAAGCAGGCACAGAAATTCCGGCTTGTATGGCAGCGGTAAGAACAGTACGCACACTGCTTTCTGCTTCTTTAACCAAGCCTTGCACCGTTCCGTCTGTCAGCAGCAGTTCCAGCTTGTTGTCGTCGTTGTACGCTTTGGTGATTACATTTAAAAACTCCGAACGGATGATACAACCGCCACGCCAAATGCTGGCAATTGCAGCAAGGTTGAGGTTGTAGTTGTAAGCAACAGAAGCTTTGAACAACAGATGCATGCCCTGGGTATAAGTCATGATCGTGTTGAAATACAAAGCCTGCTCCAGGTGGTTGATAAACTCATCCTTATTTTGTGTTGATAAAGGAAACTGTTCCGAATAAATTTCTGACAACTTTACCCGCAAGTCTTTGTACTTGGAAAGGTCGCGCATGGAAACGGCCGTATCAATGGTTGGGACAGGTGTTTCCAAATCCATGGCAATTTGTGAAGTCCATTTACCGGTCCCTTTGGCGCGGGCTTCATCTTTAATGCTGTCTAAAAGAAGTTCATTGGAGCCATCTTCTTTAAAGTTGAAAATATCTTTGGTAATATCCAGCAAATAAGATTTCAACTTGCCTTCGTTCCACTTTGCAAAAACTTGTTGTATGGTCTGGTCGTCCAATTGCAAACCGTTCTTCAGCAAACCGTAAGTCTCGGCAATCAGTTGCATTAAACCGTATTCAATGCCATTATGTACCATTTTTACAAAATGGCCGGAAGCGCCAGGGCCAATATAAGTAACACAAGGTTCGCCATCTGCCTGGGCTGCAATAGCATTGAATATATTTTCTACATGAGAATAAGCTTCTTTATCACCGCCCGGCATCATACTTGGGCCTTTACGCGCGCCTTCTTCCCCTCCGGAGATTCCCATGCCAAAAAAGTGCAATTTTTTAGTTTGCAAGTAGGCAACGCGGCGGTCGGTATCGGTAAAATGAGAGTTTCCGCCATCAATAATAATATCGCCTTCTTCCATCAATGGGATCAGGTCTTCTATTACGCTGTCCACAATTTTTCCGGCAGGCACCAGCATCATCAAAGCACGGGGTTTTTGCAAACTGCCTACAAATTCGGGCAAAGTTGGAAATCCTTGTACGGGTTTACCCTCGCCTTCCGAGTGCAGCAGATCCAATTTAGAAGTATCTTTATCATAACCTGCACCCTTAAAACCATGATCGGCCATGTTGAGCAACAGGTTTCTGCCCATGGTTCCTAACCCAATCATTCCAAAAGTATATTTGTTGTCCGGCATTTTTTTTAATATTAGAGTTGTGTTTGTATATTTTCTATAATCTGTTTGGTAGATTCAAATCCGGTATGCTGAAATGCATTTATCCCTGTTCTTCTTGCCGCTTCTACCAGCATTGGCCGGTCATCAAAATAATAACATTGCTCTGGCGATGCTTGTGCGATGCCCATGGCGAGTTTAAAAATGGAAGGGTCTGGTTTGCGCAGGCCAACTTCACAGGAAGAAACAAAAGCATCAAAACACTGGTGCAGGGCAAATTTTTTAATGCGGTATTCGTTTAGTTCTTTTCCTTCATTGTTGATGGAAATGATGCGAAAATCACAATCTTTTTTCCACGCTTTCAGCCATTGCAACAAATCCGGAAGTTCTTTTGATTCAGAAAAGATAAAAGATTTAAAATCTTCGCGGGTAAAGTTTCTCGGATGGTTAAAAACAACCGTATCGAGGTATTCATCCAACGTT
>CAXTKQ010000082.1:0-11754 GCA_964244955.1 uncultured Sphingobacteriaceae bacterium
GTGGTATTTTGCCAATCACGAAAGACGATGCAGGGCTGGCAACGGTTATGGGCCACGAAATCGGGCATGCCATAGCCAAACATTCGGCCGAACGTATTTCCCAGCAATATGTGGCACAAGGCTTAGGTTCGGCTATTGGCGTGGCTGCAAGCGGTTCTTCTTCCGCTTTGGTCAATATCATCAACCAATCTTATGGTACTGTTGGGCAGTTGGCTATGCTGAAATACAGCCGGACACAGGAAACCGAAGCCGACCGTTTAGGCTTAACTTTTATGGCAATGGCCGGTTACGACCCGCACAACGCGCTTACTTTTTGGAAAAGGATGGCCGCGCAAGGAAACGGACAGCAACAGCCCGAATTTTTGAGCACGCACCCGGCAGATGCAACCCGTATTGTGAATATTCAAAACCGTATCCCCGAAGCGATGAAATATTACAAGCCATAATGAAGCTTCCAAAAATCCGCTTTTTGCAAGCAGAATGGAAAGATTTATTAATGCTGAATTATGAAGTTGACCCGGAAATATTAAAGCCTTATCTGCCAGTTGGAACCGAATTAGATTTATGGCAGGGGAAAGCTTTGGTAAGCATGGTTGGCTTTATGTTCCTCAACACCAAAGTTTTAGGCATCAAATGGCCATGGCACATCAATTTTGAAGAAGTAAACCTGCGCTTCTACGTCCGCCGTTTTAATGGGAAAACGTGGAAGCGCGGTGCTGTTTTTATCAGTGAAATTGTGCCGAAACACATCATCCCGATTGTGGCCAACAATTTATACAACGAACATTACCAAGCGATGCCCATGAAGCATCGCTTTACTGTTTTGCCAAACCAGCAAACCGAATTTTTGTACGAATGGAAGTATAAAAACCAATGGAACAAGTTAAGCGCAGTGGTTAATGACGAAGCGAAACCGATGGAACCGGAAAGCGCCGAAATATTTATTTTTGAGCATTACTGGGGCTACAACAAACTAAACGACCGGAAAACCCTGGAGTATCAGGTGGAGCATCCTTCCTGGAAGATTAAAGAAGTTCAAAGCGCGGTTTTTGAGGCTGAAATTGAAGCATTATATGGTGTCGGGTTTAAGTCCTACCTTGAAGCAGAACCTTTTTCTGCATTTTTTGCCGAAGGGTCAGAAGTTTCAGTTAAGGTTGCGGGAAAGATTTTTGTTTGATGTAGTACTTTAAACGTTGAAATAGTACAATTTAAGATCAAGACATCAACTTAACAAGCAAGCCTATTACAATTCCAAAAAGTGTAATCATAACCCCAATTTGCCATTTAAAATTGCTATCTATCCTGTTTAGCAATTCTATTTTATCGTCTTTTGTTAGAAGAATATCTTTTTTGGAATCAATCTTTTCTTCTACAATCTGCTCGATTTGTTCAACCACTAATTTTGCATCTTCAGAATTATTGAAGTGCTTGTTCAAAGTTTCATAAATTTTTAAAGATTGTGCAGCAGTCATAATTTCAATCAAAAATAATAAAAATATTTATAAAAATATTTAACTGTTTAAAACCTGCCTAATCGCGCTCGCCTTGAGCAAACACTCTTCATATTCCAATTCCGGGTTGGATTGAAAAGTAACTGCGCTTCCCACCTGAAAACTTAAATACTTATTTTCCGCATTGTAAAGCAAACTTCGGATTACCACATTAAAATCGAAATCACCATCCGGCGAAAAATAACCAACCGAACCTGCATAGATGCTTCTTTTACTGCCTTCCATTTGTTGCATCAATTGCATAGCGCGAAGTTTTGGCGCACCTGTCATCGAGCCAGCAGGGAAAGTATTTATTAACGCGTTTATTGGATTGGCGTCATTTGAAATCTCGGCAGTAATGGTCGAAATCATTTGATGAACCTGTTTAAAGCTGTAAATCCCAAACAGTTCTTCCACTTTTACCGACCCGGAAACAGTGTTTTTCGTCAGGTCGTTTCGCACCAAATCCACAATCATCACATTTTCTGCTTTTTCCTTGATGCTGTTTTTAAGGGCATTTTTTTGGTGTTCATCTTGCTGCGGAGAAACAAATCTGGCTGCTGTCCCTTTTATCGGCTGACTGATTAACTTAGTTCCTCGCTTTGCCAAAAAACGTTCGGGGCTTGCCGATAAAATATATTTGTTTCCGGCCTTAAAAAAGCAGGCAAAAGGCGTAGGAGAGATGGAATTAAGCTGATCGAAAACAGCTTTCGGATCAATTTGCGCATTTTCAGCATAAAACTCCTGGCAAAAATTGGTAATGTAAATATTGCCCAGCTTAATTTGCTGCCTTATCTGCTCGGCTTTTTCCAGATAAACCTTCTTGCTGATACGTGCTTTAATTTGCACTTCCGGTTTGCTTTCGGTTTGAAGGATTTTAGTTTGATAAATTGCCGCTAAAACCACTTCCGGTTCAGCAGAAATAATTTTTAGTTGGCCATTTTTTAACAGTAAAAGATGTTTCGGCACGAAAAAGTACAAATCCGGAAACTCAAGTTCATCAGTTTGAGGTAGAAACAAGCCTTCGATTTCGTTCTTTAAATCGTAACTTAAAAACCCAAAAAGCCATTTGTTTTGATGTTGGTTTTTGAATGATTTTAGGTTGTTAAAAGCAGTACCAACTTTAGTTTCCAGCGTTGCTTCCGCATCGGCCGCAAGCAACCAATCGAACTTGGAATAAGGATCGGCGAAGTTGTTGGAATCGAAAACGCAAGCCGTATTAAAAGAAGAAGCCCAATAAAGGGCTTTTCTTTTAAATAAACCTACGTTGGCGATGGATACTTCTTTTACCACCAAAAAATTGGTTAATTCAAAACCAGTGTTTGTTTCCGGTCTGGCCCAACAGAAAGGTATTTTACGGGAACACCAACTTCAGCTTCCAGAAAAGCAATGTAAGCTTTTAGTTTTTCGGGAATTTGGTCAAGCTCTGTAATACCGGTCAGATCTTCGTGCCAACCATCAATTTCTTTCAATATCGGTTTTGGTTTAACGGTGCAAATATCATAAGGCATGTAGTCAATGGTTTCGGTTGGAAAGACATAATGTGTACAGGCATAAATTTTTTCAAACCCACTTAATACATCGGCTTTCGTCATTACCAATTGCGTTACGCCGTTTAACAGAATGGCATATTTTAAAGCAGGCAAATCAATCCAGCCTGTTCTGCGCGGCCTTCCGGTTGTGGCACCAAATTCGTGTCCAATCTTACGCAGTTCTTCGCCGGTTTCATCCTCCAATTCTGTTGGAAAAGGGCCGCTGCCAACGCGGGTGCAATAAGCTTTAAAAATACCAATCACTTCGCCGATGTTTTTTGGCGCAACGCCTAAACCGGTACAAGCGCCGGCTGTGGTGGTGTTAGAAGAAGTTACAAAAGGGTAGGAGCCGAAATCAACATCTAGCATCGTGCCTTGCGCGCCTTCGGCCAAAATGGTTTTTCCTTCTTTTAAAAATTTATTCACCAAGTGTTCGCTGTCTACCTGCGGGATGCTTTTCAACAATTCTACCGCTTCAAAAAAAGCAGTTTCTTTTTCGCTGAAATCCGGTACTTCTCCATAATGGATCAAAATGGATTTGTGCTTTTCCACCAGTTTATTGTAGCGTTCTTTGAAATCCGGCAGCATGGTATCGCCAACGCGCAAACCATTACGGCCGGTTTTGTCCATATAAGTTGGCCCGATTCCTTTTAACGTAGAACCAATTTTATCAACGCCCATTTTGCTTTCAGAAGCCGCATCTAATAACTGGTGCGTTGGCAAAATTAAATGTGCTTTACGCGCAATTACCAGTTTGCCTTTTCCAACCGGGTCAAAACCTGCTTTTTTTAGGTTGTCCAGTTCTCGTTTTAAAGTGATCGGGTCAATCACCACACCGTTGCCAATCAGGTTTAGCGTTTTTTCATTAAAAATACCGGAAGGGATGGTGTTCAGCACATATTTTTGTCCGTCAAACTCCAGCGTGTGCCCGGCATTCGGGCCGCCCTGAAAACGGGCAATTAAATCATAATGCGGACAAAGCACGTCCACAATTTTTCCTTTGCCTTCATCTCCCCATTGAAGGCCTAACAATACATCAACAGCCATTTATTTTGTTTATCAGAATTAATTTTTAGCGTAATATTCGCAGGAGCCTGCTGTTTTTAAACGGGAACAATCACCATACATGTTCATCGAATGGTGTTTAATTTCAAACTTCAACAACTCGCCCATCATGTTTTGGATTTGCCCGATGCGCGGGTCGCAAAATTCAACCACACGGCCGCAGTTCAGGCAAATGATATGGTCGTGCTGTTTGTAACCGTACGATTTTTCAAACTGCGCCATGTTTTTGCCAAACTGGTGCTTGGTAACCAAATCGCAGGAAAGCAGCAGCTCCAATGTGTTGTAAACCGTTGCCCGGCTAACCCGGTATTTTTTATTTTTCATGTGGATGTAAAGCGATTCGACATCAAAGTGATCACTGCGCGAGTAGATTTCTTCGAGGATGGCAAAACGCTCCGGTGTTTTCCTCAAACTTTTATTTTCAAGGTAAGCCTCAAAAATTTTTTTAACCATTTCTATGGTTTCCTGTTGGGCCATGCTGCTAATTTATCCGTTCAAAGTTATTAATAAATCTGTTAAAGTTTGAAGAAGTCCGAAAGTCAGTAAAGTCCAAAGAAGTCCGGCCTTACTTTCTATCTTACCGGCTTCCTGTCTTTCCAACTTTCCGTCTTCTCGATTTTTATATGATAAAAGAAGCATCACAAATACTTGTCGTTTCTCAGGATGCCTTTTCCATAGGCGAATCGAAACGCGCCACAGAAGTTACACCGCGCACCAATTTCAGTTTCTTGATCAGGTTGTCCAGATGTTCTTTATCGTGCACGTAAACCATAATTGTTCCTTCAAAAATACCATCGTTACTGTCAACCGTTAAAGAACGCATGTTTACCTTAAAATCGTTGGAAATTACGGTAGTTAATTTGTTGATCAAACCCACATCGTCAATTCCTTTGATGCGCAATCCGGTTAAAAATGCCAGTTCCTGCTGGTTTGTCCATTTTGCTTTTACAATCCGATAGCCGTAGTTGGACATTAGTTTTGTGGCATTCGGGCAATTGGTTTGATGGATTTTGATGCCTTCGCCAACGGTAACAAAGCCAAAAACATCATCGCCGGGAATCGGGTTGCAGCAGGTTGCCAAACGGTAATCAATCTTTTGCATGTCTTCGCCAATCAGCAAAATATCGCTGTCTTTGGTTTTAACATTGCGGATTAAAGTTTGAATTTGATCCGCTTCGATCTTTTCCGGCGGTCGGTTTTCGACTACTTTTTCTGATGCCAAAAATTCACGCAAGTCTTTCAAATCAATCAAACCTTGCGCTACATTGTAAAAAAGGTCTTGGGTTGATTGCAGTTTAAAAAAGTACGAAAGCTTGTACAAATTATCCGAAGTGTAAGAAATTTTCAGCGTTTTCAGTTTTCGCTCCAAAATCTCTTTTCCGTTTTCAGCAATCTTTCGTTTTTCTTCTTTTAAGGCCGATTTGATTTTTGATTTTGCCTTCGCCGTAACCACAAAATTCAGCCAGTCTTCTTTCGGGACCTGTTTGCTCGACGTAATGATTTCAACTTGGTCGCCGTTTTGCAACTTATAACTCAGCGGAACCAGTTTGTGGTTTACTTTGGCACCAATGCAGCGTGCACCAACATCCGAGTGGATTTCGAAAGCAAAATCCAAAGCGGTTGCGTTTGTTGGCAATTGCACCAATGCGCCTTTTGGCGTGAAAATAAATATCTCATCCGAAAACAAGTTCATCTTGAAATCGTCCAAAAAATCCAAAGCATTCGTTTCCGGGCTTTTCAGCATTTCCCGTACCTTGTGTATCCATTGGTCTAAACCGCTCTCGGTTGATGATTCTTTGTATTTCCAATGTGCGGCAAATCCTTTTTCGGCAATTTCGTTCATTCGTGTGGTGCGGATCTGGATTTCCACCCATTGCCCGCGCGGCCCCATTACGGTTGTGTGCAGCGATTCGTAACCGTTTGCTTTGGGCGAAGAAATCCAATCGCGCAAACGGTCTGGGTTGGGGCGATAAATATCCGTAACATCCGAATAAGCTTTCCAGCAATCGGCTTTTTCGTTTTCGGGCGTGCTGTCTAAAATAATACGGATGGCAAAAAGATCATAAACTTCTTCAAAAGGAATATTTTTCTTTTTAAATGCTGTGCTTCCAATACTTTTTTTACCGGCTCAACAAAGTCGGCAATAAATTTTTCGCGCTCGGCTTTTTTCTCGTTCAGTTTCTTTTTGATGAACTGGTAAGTTTCCGGCTCCATGTATTTCATGGACAAGTCTTCCAGTTCGGATTTGATGGCATACAAACCCAAACGGTGCGCCAAAGGTGCATACAGATAAATTGTTTCGGATGATAGTTTAAGCTGCTTGTCGCGCGGCATAAATTCCATGGTACGCATGTTATGCAGGCGGTCGGCCAGTTTGATCAGGATCACGCGTACATCGTCGGCCAAGGTGAGCAGCATTTTCCGGAAATTCTCTGCCTGCAAAGAGCTGTTGGTATCAAAAACGCTGGAAATTTTAGTCAGCCCGTCAATAATTTTGGCTACTTTTTTTCCAAAATCGCGCTCAATGTCATCTAAAGTAATGTCGGTGTCTTCCACTACATCATGCAGCAAGGCACAGGCAATTGAGGTTGGGCCGAGGCCAATTTCATCGGCAGCAATATGCGCAACGGCGATAGGATGATAAATATAAGGCTCGCCGGATTTGCGGCGCATGTCCTGGTGGCTTTCTACCGCAACTTCAAACGCTTTACGGATCATCCGCTCGTCGCCTTTTTGCAATTTCGCTTTGCATGCCCGCAGCAATGCCCGGTACCGTTTTAGTATTTCTTTCTTCTCTGCTTCCAGGTCAATCACAATTTCTTTCATAATGCTTCTTTTAGCACCTAAAAATTATTTTATCAATAACAGTTTTACGTATTTGCCTTTTACCAATTGTTGTTAAAATAACCTTATTTTTGCTTTAGGTAAATTTATGAAATATCTGTGGTTTATAGTGCTTTTTTCCTGTCTGACTTGTGTTATAAAAGCACAATCAACGCCTGACCAGGCAACATTTAAAGTCAAGCCTGGTAAAAACGACAGCATTAAAGTTGCCGTTACCGAGCTTAATGGCGAGTTTGTGCCCTGGGTTTTACTGCCGGACGCCAACATCCGCGATATGCGTGTTTTTAAAACCCCTGAAGACCGCGCTGCCTACAACCGCCTGCGATACAACGTGTTCAAAGTTTTGCCGTATGCCCAATTTGCCGGCCAACGCTACCGCAAGTTGCAGCGCGACCTGGCCACTACCGGCGATAAAAGGCAGCAAAAAGAAATGATCAAAGCCTGCGAAAAAGAAATCAAAGACCTTTTTAACAAGCAGATTAAAAATTTGACAATTACACAAGGCGAAATACTGATTAAGTTGGTTCAACGTGAAACAGGAAACACCAGTTATGAGTTGTTGAAACAGTTGAAGGGCGGATTAAATGCCTTTATGTTGCAGTCGGTAGCCCGTGTGTTTGGCCATGATTTAAAAGAAGAATACAACGCGGACGAAGACAAAGACATTGAAGCGATTTTACGGTCTGCCGGATACTCTTCTTATTATTAAACCAATGACCGGGAAAAATATTTATCAGTTTAATGTTGAAACAATTGCGGGGCGCGAAATAAACCTGGAAGTATTTAAAGGAAAAGTCCTGCTGATTGTAAACACGGCTTCGGCCTGCACATTTACGCCACAATTAAAAGAACTGGAAGATTTGCGCTTGCTTTACGCCGAACAGGAATTTGAGATCCTGGCTTTTCCATCTAATGATTTTGGCGGGCAGGAACCGTTGGACGGCGAAAAAATCCTGGAGTTTTGTACGGTTAATTATGGCACTAATTATTATTTGTTTAATAAAATAAGGGTCCGCGGGCCGTACGCGCATCCGCTCTACCAGTTTCTGTCTGACAAAAAGCTGAACGAAAAGGCCAATTCTGTGCCACGCTGGAACTTCCACAAATACCTGGTGAACAAACAAGGCGAAGTGTGCGACTTTTTTTATCCTTTTACCAAACCAACTTCTGCCAAAATCAAGAAAAAAATAGAGCGCCTGCTCGAAATGAAGCATTAGCTTTCTTGCCGATACCATTCAAAAACATGACGAAATTAGATATTTTGGTTTTGCCATCCCATCCCGATGATGCCGAACTATATTGCGCCGGCACGATAGCCAAACATTTGGCCTTGGGGAAAAAAGTAGGCGTGGCGGATTTGACCCGCGGCGAATTGGGCACCCGGGGAACGGTAGAAATAAGGCGTGAAGAAGCCGCAAACGCAGCAGCAATATTGAATTTAACCGTCCGCGAAAACGTGGACCTGGCCGACGGTTTTTTCCGGAACGACCAGCAGCACCAGCAGGAAGTGATCCGCGTCATCCGAAAATACCAGCCCGAAATCATCATTGCCAATGCCATTACCGACCGCCATCCCGACCATGCACGCGCGGCCGAACTGGTACAGGAAGCCGCTTTTTACGCAGGTTTAAGGCGGATAAAAACAGCATCGGAAGATGGAACGGAACAGGAAGCCTGGCGGCCAAAACTCGTTCTTAATTTTATCCAGGACACTTACATCAAACCGGATATTTTAATTGATATTACCGAATACTGGCCACAAAAAGTAGCCAGCATCAAAGCGTACAAATCCCAATTTTATAACCCGGAATGGGCAAACGAACCGCAAACCTACATTTCCAGCCCCGAGTTTATGGAAGTTGCAGAAGCGCGCGCACGGGAATTCGGAAGGTCAATCCAGGCAAAATATGCCGAAGGTTTTACTTCCAAAAGGCTGTTTGGCGTAAACGATCTTTTCGACCTGGTTTGAAAGTTTAATCGTTCGCCTTCACATATTCATACCTTTTGTTTTCCTGGTTTTTTTCGCGCTTCAGCAGGTTTTCTTTTACCGATTTTAATAAAATGCCTGATATTTCCGATGTTTTAAAGTTCTCGTTAAACTCCTCGTTATAGCGTTCGGCAATGGCGGCAATGGTTTTCGGCTGGTCAAAAAAATCAGATTGTAGTAAACGGTACATCGCTTTGGTGGCGCCTGTAGACTTACGTTCGCGCGTATTTGTGCCTTCCTGCATACGGCTGTTCGTGTTGATCCTTTTTGCCCTGCGCGAAGCAAAATTGTTTTCCTGTTGTTCCAGGTTCTTATCACCGGGCTCCTGTTCTTCGTTAAAAACAACATCAAGCAGCCTTTCTGCTATTTTTAGCTGCACCGCTTCAGATTTAAAAGCGTTCAGCGTTTCTGCCAGGTCAAGCAGTTGGTTTTTAAGTTTGGCATCGAGATTGGTCATTATAAATAATATTAGTAGATTATTGATATATTATTAACATTAAGATATTGAAATAGGTATAATATATCGTGTTTATTAACACTATTAATTGTAACTTTTCTTTTACAATAAAGTGTTTTTCAAAATTTACTTCAGCCGTTCATTCATTTTTTGATGCTTCTTTTATGGCATAAATTTTGGTTTTTGCAGAAAGCCTGGTTGCTTTAAATTATGGTTTGCGTATAAAATCTTGTTTAAATTCAATCCATTCAGGTTTTGGCTAAAGCCTCGCCTAAATTCTATATCCCACGGCCTAAAGGCCGTGGCAATTAAAGTCCAACTATTGCATTTTGCCATTGCAGTTTCGGTTCTTCTTTCCTAGGAATAAAATAGGTGTTGAAATTGCCACGGCCTTTAGGCCGTGGGCAGGATAATTTAGGTTTTGGCTTTAGCCCAAAAAATTAAACAGGCTCTAAGTATTGTTTTTTGAGAAAATATTTGAGCCTGTTTAAATCATGTCCAATATATTTACGATGCTTCTTTTACCACCTAAAAATCACGGAGCCAATTACACTTTTTGTACCAACAGTATTCAAAACAGAATTTACAGGCATAAAAGAAGCATTGTAAATTTTTTTGACAGCATTTAAACAGGCCTTATTAAAAGTGCTTTTAAAGGAAGGTTTGTAAAAAGCAGCAATTGATATAAAACAAACTTACGCAAACCGGTTTTGCATCCCCAACAAACCAAAAGTGCCGCCGGTATGGATGGCCAAAATTTTTGAACCGGGTTTAAAATACCCTTTTTTAGCCAGGTCAAAAATGGCAAAAAGCATTTTGCCGGTATAAACCGGATCAATCAGGATGCCGGTTCGGGCGATAAAATTTTTGATAAAAGCAACCAGTTCAGGCGTTGTTTTTGCATAGCCGCCAAAACCATAAGCTGTATGAACATTAAACGATGCTTCTTTTAGCAGGTAGTTTTCGATTTCCTGCCGCATCCAACCGGCATCTTTAAAAACCGGAACGGCATGAAAACTTGTGCGCAGCTTTTTTTCGGCCAGCCCGTTGATGATCCCGGCAGCCGTAGTTCCGGTTCCGCAGGCGCAAAAAAGGTGATCATACGTTTCTTCCAGCTCATCCACCAACTCGGCGCAACCTGAAGCAGCCAGGGCAGAAGCGCCGCCTTCATCCATAAAATAGGCGGAAGAGTCATCAGAAAAATGGTTTAAAAACAATTCCTGTTTATGCTGATAGCTTTCCCGATCGGTAAAAATCAGATCCATCCCCAACAACGAACACATAAAAAGCGTATCGTTTTGCACTTTTTCGCCGCGTACAAAACCGGTAGTTTTAAAACCAAAAGTAGCACCGGCCGCAGCCGTGGCCAGCAAATGGTTAGAAAAAGCGCCGCCAAAAGTAACCAAACGGGTTTTATGTTGAAGCCTGGCATCCTGCAAAACATACTTCAACTTGCGCCATTTATTGCCAGAGATAAGCGGATGGATCAGGTCATCGCGTTTTAAATACAACGCCAATTTTTGGTCGGTAAAAACAGCATCGTCAATTTTTTGGACTGGGCTGTTGATCGGAAAATCCATTTCGTAAAGGAAACCAATTTACAAACCGAAACCAACCCCGGCATTAACCAACTGGTATTGCGAAGCGGTGTAAGAAGCATACAACCGGAAGAAAGCCAGGTTCATCTGAAAACCTAAACTTGCTTTTACGTTGTTTACGCTGCGTTCTTTGATCGAAACCGGATCGGTAAAAGTAGTATAAGTAGGTTGTTGCTGAACGATGTTATTGGTTCCGGTTGTGATCGGAAAATTGCCCAGCAAACCTAAGTTGGTATTAGAAGTGAGGTAGCCAACCGAAGCAAAAGGCGTAAAGAACAGAATCTTTTTAGAAACAATCAATTCGGCATTAAAAGCATTTAGTTTTCCGCTGATGCGCTGGTTGCTAAAATCCGTATTTTGCTGGTTGTCTTTTGGCTGCGCACCTTGGTCGGGCTGTACGCTTACATCCAAATGGTATTTTAATTGCGTAAAACCAGCGCTGATAGCTAAATCAATCGGAATAATTTCATCGGCGGTTTTCCCCACAAAGTCCTGTAAAATGTTGTGTTTTAAGCCAAAGCCGATCAGCGACAAGGAGCCTACATTGCTGCCAAAATTGATAGCAGGCATGTAACGCAAAGTTGCATCGGTGTGATAAACCAAACTAGCCGTTAACTGAACTTGCGGTGCCGGAATAGCCGGAAGTACGCCCGAAGGCAACCTGAAAGTGCCAATATTACGGTTGTTGTTATCGTAAACTGAAATTTGCGGCGCGTTATCAGCACCGGCAATGGTTGGCGCAATGGTTCTGCTGGCGTCGGTTGGCCGCACGTTGTTGGAC
>CAXTKQ010000082.1:11764-16999 GCA_964244955.1 uncultured Sphingobacteriaceae bacterium
TTGTTGGACAATCCGATTTGCGTTAAATCAAAACTTTTATCAGCCGAAGGAACAAAAACCGCGGAAGCACTTACACGCAAATCAAACCCAAGCAAACTTTTGGTTTTGGCTGTGTTGTTCCAACCGCTGTTGATGCCATTTCCTAATCCTTTAAAAAGTGGCTCTAAATAAGCGTTGGCCAGTTTTGTTGCATCGGCCGGGCCGGATTTTACCAAAGCCGAAATATAATCCTGAGCCTGAATTTTAGTGCATAAAAGAAGCATGCAGGCAACAATTGTTGTTTTAAAAATCTTCATCATAACCTTTTCTTACGTTGCTTCTAAAAAAAGGGTTCCCCAAAAAACCCCTACTTTTGTGCCCCATGAACGAGGAAACAGCAATTTACGACCAAGACCAGGACCTGTACGAGCACTTGCGCATTGTGGTGGATAAAGGCCAGTCGTTGCTGCGGATTGATAAATTTCTGATGAACCGGATGGAAAACGTTACCCGGAACCGCATCCAGAACGGAATTGATTTGGGCAATGTTTTGGTGAACAATAAGCCCATCAAAGCCAGTTATAAAGTAAAGCCCGGCGATGTAATTTCGGTTGTACTGCCGCACCCGCCGCGCGATACCGAAGTTTATCCCGAAAACATTCCGCTGGATATTGTTTATGAAGATGACGATTTGCTCATCATCAATAAACCTGCGGGACTGGTCGTTCATCCCGGTTTTAATAATTTTAACGGCACGCTGGTAAATGGTTTGGTATATCATTTTAACCAACTTCCGGAACTGCCGGGCAACAGCGGCCGACCGGGCCTGGTGCACCGCATTGATAAAGATACTTCCGGTTTGCTGGTGATCAGCAAAAACGAAAGGGCGATGGCTTGGCTGGCAAGGCAGTTTTTCGACCACAGTATCACCCGGAAATACCTGGCTTTGGTTTGGGGCGATTTGGAAAAAGACGGAACAATTACGGGTTATATCGGCCGAAGTTTGAAAGACCGCCGCGTGATGTCTATTTACGATGACGAAGAAAAAGGCAAATGGGCCGTAACGCATTACAAAGTTTTGCAGCGCTTAAATTATGTTACGCTGATTGAGTGCCAATTGGAAACCGGCCGCACGCATCAGATTCGGGCGCATTTAAAGCACATTGGTCATCCTTTGTTTAACGACGCGGTTTACGGCGGCGATAAGATTTTGAAAGGAACAGTTTTCACGAAGTACAAACAATTTGTAGAAAATTGCTTTGAGTTGTTACCGAGGCAGGCTTTGCATGCGCAAACGTTGGGTTTTATCCATCCAAGCAGTAAAAAGTATGTTCATTTTGAAGCGCCTTTGCCAACCGATTTCCGGCAGGCTTTAGAAAAGTGGCAGAAATATGTGGCTTCGGGAAACAACGAAAACGATTGATTGCATGTTTTGATTCTTCATGTCGCTGATATTTGATAACTATAACGGAGAGATTGTTCCGGCAAACCAACGTGTTTTACAATTTAACAACCGTGCTTTCCACTACGGCGACGGTTTATTTGAAACCATGCGGATGATTAAAGGCAATTTACAGTTTGCCGGTTTACATGCCAAACGTTTGCAAACAGGCATGAAAGTTTTAAAGCTGGACGGTTACTCGGAAATGGATGCCGATTTTTTGAAAGACAAAGCGCGCGAACTTTCAACCCGAAATAAAGCTAAAAACGGGCGGTTGCGTTTAACGGTTTTTCGTGATGCCGAAGGTTTATACACACCTGCCGGGAACAAAGCTGCTTATGCCATAGAATGGGAAACATGGCAGGACCAGCAGTATTTGCTGAATGCACGCGGCCTGCTCGTAGATGTGTACGAGGATTTGACGAAGCCGATAAACATACTGTCCAATCATAAAACCTGTAACTCTTTGCAATATGTGCTTGCAGGTGTTTACCGGAAACACAACCGCTTGGATGAGGCGTTTATCCTCAATCAAAACGGGTTTTTGTGCGAATCCATCAGCGCAAATATTTTTATCAGGTATAACGGAACGTTGTACACGCCGGCTTTAAGCGAAGGCTGCATTAAAGGTGTGATGCGGCAAGTGGTAATTGATTTGGCCCTTAAAAACAGCATTCCGGTTACCGAAGCACAGATCAAACCACAAATATTAAATGAAGCGGAAGAGGTTTTTCTTACCAATGCCACCCGCGGCATCCAATGGGTTTTGGGCTTTAACCGAAAGCGTTATTTTTACGAAACCAGTAAGTTTTTAAGCCAGAAGCTAAACGAACAGATCAGCGTGGGCGAAGCAACCTGATGCTTCTTTTACTGTGCATTTTTAATTACCTGCTGCAATTGGGCACTGCTGGCCACACCAGATTGACGCCACTTGATTTGTCCTTTTTTAAATAATATCAAGGTTGGCACGCCTTGCACCTGGTACGCTGCGGCTGCTTTCGGGTTTTTGTCGACGTCAATTTTCAGAATTGTAACCTCGTTTTGCATCGTGCTTTTCAGGCTTTCTAAAATTGGTGCTTGGCTTTTGCACGGCCCGCACCAGGTAGCAAAAAAATCTACCAAAACCGGTTTGTCGCCTTTGATTAAATCTGCGAATGTTGCTTTAGTTTCCATAAAAAAAAGAACAAGCAGCAATTGCAGATTGTTTGAAAGCAGCAGATTTTGAAAATACGTTTAAACTAATTCAGCAAAGTAGTGTTCTGCATATAAAACCAAAAAAAATGGCACTTAAAAAAATAACTTTAACGTTTGTAGGTTTGCTTACTGCCGGTATTTTTGCGGCTTGCAACGGCAGTCATGATAAATCCGGCATTGATACAAAAAACGGCCAGTCGCCAGAGGCAGGCACTACACCGGGCAATGATACTTCGCATGAAACCAGCCGTATAAGGGAAACTGTTGGCGGCGTAAAATCGCAACCGGAAGGCGCGGCCCCAAAAAGCGCCAACGGAAGCACAACGGCGCAAGGCATGGTGGGCGCCGATTCTGTTTACTTGAAAAACACGCAAAAGTCTCAGCGTTAATAGCAAACTTGGAAGTTTAACCCGCTTAAATACTAAAATATTAAAAATGAAAAAAATACTTTTCTTTGCTTTGATCCTGGCCACAAGTACTGTTTTTGAGGCCTGCAATAATGGGGCAAACGGTGATATTTCCCGTCCGGGAAGATCCGACACGGTTGGTAACACGGGTGTTGTGCGCATGAAAGACAGCACCAACGGGATGAAGGATACCTTGCAGCATAAATAAAATTAGTTTTTATTTTACTGTCATTTCGACCAAAGGGAGAAATCTTCTTCAAAGAAGCTTGGCTTTTTTGGTTGAAAGAAGATTTCTCCCTTCTGTCGAAATAACAAAAAGGAGAAATATTCTTTCAGTAATAATAGTTGGATTGCTTTGAAGAAAATTCCTCCCTACAGTTTGGATTGGCAACATTAACCAGCCATTTTCTCCTTCACCAACGCTTCCTTTTCAATCTTTTTCTGCAATTCTAAAATGCCACCGATCAACGCTTCCGGGCGCGGCGGACAACCTTGCACGTAAATATCAACCGGAATAATCCGGTCAACACCTTTTACCACGTGGTAGCCGTGTTCCCAATACGGGCCGCCGCAATTGGAGCACGAACCCATTGAAATCACGTAGCGCGGTTCGGGCATTTGTTCGTACAAGCGTTTGATCCGTTCGGCCATTTTAAAAGTTACCGTTCCGGCGATGATAATGACATCTGATTGCCGCGGCGAAGGCCGCGGAAAAACGCCGTAACGGTCCAGATCATAAGTTGAAGCATACGAACCCATCATTTCGATTGCGCAGCAGGCAATGCCAAAACTCATGGGCCAGATGGAAGACAGCCTCGACCAGTTTAATAAATCATCCAATTTGGTAACGATCACGCCGCCGCTTTCCTGTTTGTTTCCCACACTCATCTTTATTGTTTTAATTTCGGTTTAAACATCGGTTTACGAACGGTTGCCGTAATTTCCGATGCTTCTTTTACCACTATATTTTCTGTCTCTTCCGCGGAAAAAGGTTTCGCCGCATAACTCATTTCGTTGATTTTACTGTAGGCAGAAGCCGGGATATTGACCAAAACCCGTGGTTGTACCACTTTGGTTTTGATCCATTCCAAATCCCCTTTTACCCAAACATAAATGAGGCCAAGTATCAAAATCCCCATAAAAACGAACATTTCTGTCAGGCTAAGCCAGCCCCAGCGTTCGTCTTGTGCAATTAATTCGTGGCTGCCAAAAACGGTTGCCCAAGGAAAAACGAAAACCATTTCCACATCAAACAACAAAAAAATCAAGGCGATGACATAAAAGCGCGAGTTGAGCTGCACCCAGGACGAACCGGTTGGTTCTTCGCCACATTCGTAGGAAGAAAGTTTTTCCGGGTTTGGTTTATTTGGCGCAATCAACCTATTCAACAATAAAAGGCCGCCGGTCAGGATAAAACCGGTAATTAAAAACACGAGTATCTTGCCAAATTCGGATATTTGCGAAACTTCTTGCATGGATACAAATTTAACAAAACACAACGGTTTTGATGCCGTAATTATTGGCGGCGGCGCCTGCGGTTTGTTTTGCGCCATACAAGCGGGATTGCTGGGCAAACGAACTTTAATACTCGAAAAAAACAAAGAACCAGGCGCAAAAATTTTGATCAGCGGCGGCGGAAGGTGCAATTATACCAACCTAAATACTTCGGCACAACAGTTTATTTCGGCCAATCCGCATTTTTGTAAATCGGCTTTTTCGCAGTTTACGGTAGAAGATACGATTGGTTTTTTTGAGGCTTACGGCATCCGCGGAAAAGAAAAAACGTTGGGCCAGCTTTTTCCCGAAAGCAACAAAGCCAAAGATATTGTCAAAATTTTTACGGATTTGTGCCGCGATACCGGTCAGGAAATTTGGTGCGATACAGACGTAAAAAGTATTGATAAAAACAGTATCGGCTTTAAAATTTGTTTTGTGCGGAACGGGCGGGAAGAATCCATCCAAACAACAAAATTGGTAATTGCAACCGGCGGACTGCCGATTGCCAAAATGGGCGCCACAGATTTTGGGTTGAAGATAGCACGCCAGTTTGGGTTGAAGATTACGCAAACGGCACCGGCTTTGGTGCCTTTAACCATTACCGGAAAAGAGCAGCAATGGTACGAACAGCTTTCGGGAAGTTCGATTTTTTGCCGTGTAACTTGCGGCGAAATGAGTTTTGAGGAGAATATTTTGTTTACACATTGGGGCTTAAGC
>CAXTKQ010000083.1:0-13330 GCA_964244955.1 uncultured Sphingobacteriaceae bacterium
CATCCCGACGCGTTAAATTGTCCGCCTCATCGCAGCCGGAAATCGCTTGCTTTGTATTATTACACCAACGGACGCCCAAAAAGCGAACTGAACCCAAAAGCACATGCCACGCTTTTTGTTGACCGTGCCGGCGTTAAAGGCGACACGGAAAAAGAACCTTTGACTTTTCGGGAAATTGTGGTTGACTTTGTCCCGCCGATTTTGTTAAGGGCGGTAAAAAAGATCGTGAGGTAAGTTTTAGGGTTTTTCAGGATTTCTTTCTAGGCATCCGGGTTTTTTCCGTACGTATCAAATACTTCTTTTACTTATGTTTTTTTTATGTTGAAGACAAACGTAAATTTTGTTTTTATATCTAATTAAAACAATCGGTTTCATTTAAAACTTACACCAATTTTTTGCCGATAAAAGAAGCATTTCCCTTCACAATTAAACCACAATTTTTTACAATTTTCCACACTTAAACTTTAACCTTTTCTTAACAATTTCGTTTAAAAGCAAACCTACATTTGCAACACGATGAGTTTGTTAAAACAACATTTAGACAACAACCTAAAAACCAGTACTTATTTCTGGGTTGCGGTTTGTGTTGGCGTGTTGTTTGTGCTGTTGTCTGCGTTTTACCTGGCCTGATTTTAAGGGCATCAGCCTTAGTGTTGCTGCTGATTGTTGCCATTATTCATTTTAACCGGCCTCAGCAAAGTTGAAAAAGTGAGCGAACCCATTTTCCATTTGCCGTTTTCTTTGATATAAACTTCGGTTACCATAAAAGCATGGGTAACTTCGTTTCCGCCAACTACGGCCAGCAAGTCAATATCGTTTAGCAGGATGGCCGTGTTACCAAAAATATTTACAGAAGCGCCATAAACGGCTGCTTTTTTATACCAGATCATGCCGCCTTTAATGGTGTTCAGTTCCTGGGTTTTCCCCCAGCTTCCGCCCATGTGCACAAAAACACATTTCTCATCAAACAACCCGTTCAAAGATTCGACGTTTTTGTCGGCCATCCAGCTCCATTTCGTTTTAGAAAGATCAAGGATTTCCTGTTCTTCTTTTGTTGTGCTTGCAGTTGCCACATTTGGCAATTTAGCCTGGGCTTGTGATAACTGCGCACCAGCTATGCAAAGGAACATTACGAGAATCGTTTTTTTCATAATTTTAAGGTTTCAATTTATTTAACATCTTTTCAATGCTTCTTTTACCGCATAAAAATTGTTCTTTTCATAATAGTTTGCAATGGAACGCAGGTTTTATAGTGATAAAAGAAGTATGGATAAAAAATCTTTGACAAGACTTACAATTTCAATATTTAATCAGGTTTGCTGATTCCAAGATTTTCATTTTTCCACTGCTTAGGGTCCTCAATAATTTTGGCAATAAAAGCAGCAATGCTTTTACGTGATACGGCTGTACCTTTTTCCGGCTCATCCTTACGGGTGGTTTCATAGTCCACTTCATCTGCATTTGTAAACCAATCCGGTCTTAAAATAGTATAATCAAGATCAGAGGCTTCAATTATATCTGCTAATTTCCGGTAAGGTTGCAACACCGGTTTTAAAGGTGTTTCATAAATGCCGATTGAACTAATGGCAATAATTCTTTTTACGCCTGTTTCGTGCATTGCTTTCACAATGTTTTTTGCCATTGCTTCTAAGTTTCCGGCAAGGTTTACATACACAATTTCCTGTCCTTTAATGGCATCTTTCAGTACCTGATAATCCATCACATCACCTTCAATTACTGTTGTCTTTGAAAGATTATGATTATGCAACCTGTTTTTATTTCTGAGAAACAAGGTAAGATAAACGTCTTCCAGTTTCTGTAATTCTCTGATTACATCACCTGCAAGAGAGCCGCTTGCTCCTATTATAATTATCTTCTTCATTGTAATTACTTTTTATGATTGCTCTTAATACGGTGATTGGGCAAAAACCACATTAAAGCTGTTAATGTTATCAGTACGAAAGCAACTTTAGGAAAACCTACAAATGCAATAATTGCCGATACAATATTGAGAGAAAGCGTTACGTAACTTTTCCCGTGCCCTTTATATTTTTTTGCAAGGTCAGAATTAGCACCATGTAACCTACAAAGTCCGTTTATTAAAAGAATGTTGGAAGCAGGCACCAGGATTAAGGTGATAGCATACACCGTAACAGGCACACTTGCAAACGAATTTTCTCCCATCGAAGCTGTGGCAAATGGAATAAGCGAAAGCCAAAAAAGCGTAAGCATATTTAGCCAAAGAACTTTGTTATCTACTTTTGTAACGGTTTGAAATAAATGATGGTGGCTACTCCAATACAATCCAACAAAAACAAAACTTAAAGCATAACTAAGAAATATCGGGTAGGCATCCAGATAAGATTTCCAGGTTGGGTTGTGAGGGATTTTTAGATCCAAAACCATGATGGTAATGATAATGGCAATCACTCCATCAGAAAAGGCTTCTAATCTGTTTTTGTCCATATTACTTCTTTTTAAGATGCCTGATTAATTACGAAGCCAGTTCGCCAAACCAATAAGCAGCCGTTACGCCGCCATCCATCAAAAAATCGCTGCCCGTAATAAATCCTCCGTCAGGACCCATTAGCAGTGCGCCTACGGTTCCCACTTCATCCGGAGTTCCGGCCCGGCCTGCGGCAGATACTTCTATCATCCGGCGATAACCTGCGCCTCGTGGCCCTTTCAACTCATCATTGGCAAGCGGTGTAATGATGATTCCGGGACTTATGGTGTTTACCCTTGCGCCTCGTTTGCCCCAACGAACTGCCTCTGCCATTACCCGCAAAGAATTACCACGTTTGGAAAGTTGATAGGCATGAAGCGAGTCCTTCACCTGATCAGGCTGAAGCATTGGAAGTTTCAGCAAACCTTCAACCGGCGTTGTTGCCAGGGCTTTGTTTTGTGCAACGGAAAGCGGAGGAAGCCGATGCCCGGATTGAGAAGCGATAACAACACAAGAGCCACCGGAAGCGATGACATTGCCGAATTCTTCCAGCACCAACGCAGTTCCGTACAGGTCAACTTTAAGAATTGTTTCCGGCGAGGCTTGCGAAGGAGAAACGCCAGCAGCATGGATAACGCCAAAAACTTCACCAATTGAAGTTGCTTTTTGAACAAGAGCATGGACAGAATCGCGAGATGACACATCAACAGTAGAAGTAGTTACCTTAAAACCGGCATCGCTTAGTGTTTTTGCAGCAGCATCTGCGTTTTCTTGGCGCAAATCTGCCAACAAGACTTGTTTACCGGCACTAACACGCCTTGCAATCGCTTGCCCGATTGACCCAGCCCCTATTACAACAATCACATTTGCCATAGTTTTTCTTTTTAAAATTTTGAATTGTTTAAAACCTGTTTAAATCTTTATCATAAAAAATGATCATGCTTCTTTTATCACTATAAATTCTGTTTATGTATTTAAGGCGATTTTAAAAGCATGAAAAATTGTTGATGATTTTTAGGTGATAAAAGAAGCATTGTAGATTTTTTATTGATAGCGGAAGGTTGTGTTCAATATCCACATTAACGAATGCTTATTTACCGACCCTTTTTTGCAGATGTTCAGGATATCGTGCTCCTTGTACCGGTATAGCTGAAAACGCTGCATCAATCTCGTTAATGTCTTTTGCAGTCAAATCAACTTCAACTGAACCAAGGTTTTCTTCCAACCGGTGCAACTTTGTAGTGCCCGGAATAGGAACAATCCATGGCTTTTGTGCCAATAGCCAGGCAAGTGCAATTTGTGCCGGTGTTGCGCTTTTTTGTTTTGCGATCTCTCCCAGCAAATCAACTAATTTTTGGTTGGCTTTCCGGTTTTCTTCATTAAAACGGGGAACGGTGTTCCGAAAATCAGTTTTATCAAAGGTTGTGTTCTCGTCAATTTTTCCCGTTAGAAAACCTTTTCCAAGCGGACTGAACGGTACAAAGCCGATACCTAATTCTTCCAGTGTTGGCAAAATTTCTTGTTCCGGTTCGCGCCACCAAAGCGAGTATTCACTTTGTAATGCAGCAACCGGCTGTACTGCATGTGCTTTGCGGATAGATTGTACGCCGGCTTCCGACAAACCGAAATGCTTTACTTTTCCCTCCCGGATTAAATCCTTAACTGTTCCGGCTACGTCTTCCATGGGAACGTTTGGATCTACGCGGTGCTGATAAAACAAGTCAATCACATCTGTCCGCAAACGTTTAAGTGCCGCTTCTGCAACCGCCCTAATGTTTTCGGGCCGGCTATCCATGCCTAAAGCTGTTTTGCCTTCTTTAAAACCGAATTTTGTTGCAATTACAACTTCGTTTCGAAACGGTTCCAATGCTTGGCCAAGCAGTTCTTCATTCTCAAAAGGCCCGTATGCCTCGGCAGTATCAAAAAAAGTAACACCAAGTTCAAATGCCCTTTGAATTAATTTGATTGCATCCTGTTTGTTTGCTGCCGGGCCATAACCGTAGCTTAATCCCATACAGCCCAATCCTAATGCGGATACTTCCAGGCCGCTTTTTCCTAATGTTCTTTTTTGCATGGTAAAATGTTTTAAGTTGTTAATTGATGTTAAAACCATTTACTAATAATCTGATAATTGAATTAAGAATATTATGCTTGTTCAATAAAATCACTAATTCTGCAATGTACTGGCGTGCATTGCCAGTATTTTCCAACTTGCTTTAGGATTAGGCCTTGTAAAGACTTCTATGTAAGAAAGATGCAACGTAAGCTTACTTCCAGAGGATCTAACAACAAACTTTCCCTTTCCAACTACTGTAGCTGTATTGTCTACCACAATGGCATTGTCTTGCTCAACATCTATACTATCATGTACAAAATTTCCGCTTCTTAATAGTGTAAGGTATTGTTCTTTGGTCTGACTTTTGCCTGCGGCATTGACAACTACAAACTTGTCTGCGAATATTTTTTCCAAGAGATTAATCTTTTTCTGCATCTCCCAACGAAATATGTTGCCTGATAATTTACGAATCTGAGCCTCTGCCTGCGACTGTCCAAATCCATTTAAGGTGAGCAAGAGTGCAACCATTGAAAAAAGTGTTTTCATACGTTTTGAATTGTTTAAAATTTAAGAGCCTGTTTAAAATTTGTTCAATATATTTTCTATGCTTCTTTTACCACATAAAAATCATTGCGTCAATGTACTTTTGTACCAAAGCGTCATCCAGAAACAAAATTTATAGGCATAAAAGAAGCATTATAAATTTCTATGATAAAATTTTAAATAAGCTCTAAGATCATTGAAGTCAAATTCTTTTTAATATTAAGAGACAGCCTTTGCTGTGTTATTCTTCTGACATGGAAAGCAAACCTGCATCAAGCCTTTCCCCTTGTATTTTAATTTTTGACAGCTCACTGTCTATCTCTTTCAAGTCTTCTGCTGAAAGTTTCAAGTCAACAGACTTTATATTATCATCTATATAATCCACCTTGTCCATTCCCGGAATAGGAACAATCCATGGCTTTTGTGCCAACAACCACGCCAATGCAACTTGAACCGGGTTAGCATTTTTCTTGTTAGCAATGTTACGTAGCATATCAACTACAGGCATATTGGCTTTCATTGCTTCTTGTGTAAAGCGGGGGAAATTAGCCCTTAGGTCAGTTGAAGCGTCAAACTTGGTGTCTGGGGAAATAGTGCCGGTTAAAAAACCTGTTCCTAAAGGCCCCCAGGGAACGAAGCCAATACCAAGCTCCTCACAAACAGGCAACACTTCTTTTTCAGGCTCCCTTGTCCAGATAGAATATTGATTTTGTACCGCAGTTACCGGATGAACTGCATTTGCTTTGCGAATAGTAGCAGCACCTGCTTCAGATAAACCGTAATACCTGATTTTACCTTCACTGATTAAATCTTTAAGCACTCCGGCTACCTCTTCAATAGGCACATTCGGGTCAACTCGATGTTGATAATACAGGTCTATGTAATCCGTTTTTAACCTTTTTAGTGATTGTTCAATAACGTTGCGGATATGAGCAGGTTGGCTATTGATTCCCGTTTCTGAAATCATTCCAAATTTAGTAGCAACAACAACATCTTTACGAAACGGCGCAAGGGCTTCTCCTACCAGTTCTTCATTGGTAAAAGGGCCATAAGCTTCGGCAGTATCAAAGAAGGTAATGCCACGTTCTGCACCTGCCCGGATAGTTTTAATACCATCATTTATATCGGCAGCCTTGCCTGTCCCGAAACTAAGGTTCATGCAACCCATACCTAAAGCAGATACTTCCAGTCCGCTTTTTCCTAATTCTCTCTTTTCCATGTTTATCTTTTTAATTTTTTATTTGGCTGATTTCAATGCTTCTTTTACCACCTAAAAGTTGGTGGCTGATTTATTTTTTATCGCTTAAGGTCTAACCATAAAATTTACAGGCATAAAAGAAGCATTGCAATTTTCTATGATCGGTTTTTAAAATGCGCTTAAACTTCCAACTTTCTTTCGCCCAGCCATTTCACCATTTTCGGGTCGCGGTGGTCGAAGAAGCTGCTTGCTTTGGTGTCCAACGTTCTAATTGCTTCTATATCTGCTGCGCTCAATTCAAAATCGAAAATGTTTAAGTTTTCTTCCATTCGTTCTTTGCGGACTGATTTTGGAATGGCAACCACGCCTCTTTGTGTAAGCCAGCGCAAAATCACCTGGGCAATGGTTTTATTGTATTTGTTGCCGATGGAAAGCAATGCCTTATTATGGAAAATATTATTTTTTCCTTCCGCAAATGGCCCCCAGGATTCTATCTGCACGTTATTCTCTACTAAAAAATCCTGCGATTCGAGTTGCTGATGGAATGGATGCGTTTCAATTTGATTGACCGCCGGAACAATTTCGTTGTGAACCATTAAATCAACCAGCCTGTCGGGATGGAAGTTGCTTACTCCTATTGCCCTGACTTTTCCTTCTTTGTACAAATCTTCCATTGCCCGCCACTCGCCATACACATCACCAAACGGCTGGTGGATGAGGTACAAATCCAAATAATCCAATTGCAGCTTTTTCAGTGAATTTTCGAAAGCTTTTTTTGTGCCTGCATATCCGTCAGCTTGTATCCAAAGTTTGGTGGTGATAAATAATTCTTCCCTTGCCACACCGCTGCTTTTGATTGCTTTACCAACCGCTTCTTCATTTTGGTAGGAAGCCGCTGTGTCAATCAAACGATAACCGGTTTCTATCGCATCCAAAACGCTTTTTTCGCATTCTACCAAATCTGTTACTTGGAAAACGCCAAACCCTAAAATTGGCATTTCTACGCCGTTGTTTAATTTAACCTTTTGCATGTTTTATGTTTTTACAAAAGCAAAGGTCTGTGCTTTTACCCGGCTAAACCGGATACAGATTACGGATGTTTATACCATTATTACTGATTCGGGATACGACAATGGCCGGAAAATGAATAAAGCAGTACTTTTGAACCAGACTAAACAAAGTGCCATGGATAACATGAAACGGTTTGAGACCATCAGCGATTATAACGCCTTTAACAATACCGAAACCTTGCATCCGCTGGTTAGTGTGATTGATTTTTCAAAAGCATCTCCACGGCAAGGCTCACGCATGTATTTTGGCTTTTACACCATTTTTTTGAAAGATGTAAATTGCGGTGATCTGGTTTATGGAAGAAAAACGTACGATTACCAGGAAGGCACGCTGGTTTTTTTGGCACCGGGACAAGTTGCAGGTGTCAACAGCAATGGCGAAACTTACCAGCCGAAAGGACACGGACTTGTTTTTCACACTGATTTAATACACGGCACTTCGCTTGGACGGCATATCCAGGACTATACTTTTTTTGGTTATCAATCCAACGAAGCACTTCATTTGTCGGAAAGTGAAAGGAAAATTGTGCTGGATTATTTTTCGAAAATTGAATACGAACTGGAACACGCCATTGACAAGCACAGCAAAAGGCTGATTGTATCCAACATCGAACTGTTTCTAAATTACTGTGTCCGTTTTTACGACCGGCAATTCATCACCCGCGACCGTGTGCACACAAGCATTTTAGAACGGTTTGAAAATCTGTTGAATGCGTATTTCGGGTCTGAAAAGCCGCAAACCATTGGGCTGCCTTCTGTAACTTATTGTGCCTATGGACTGAATTTATCTCCAAACTATTTTGGCGACTTGATTAAAAAAGAAACCGGCAAAACTGCCCAGGATTACATTCAATCCAAACTTATTGATATTGCCAAAGAAAAAATGTTTGACACCGATAAAACAGTCGGCCAGGTTTCTACCGAGTTGGGCTTTAAATATCCGCAGCATTTCGCCCGTTTGTTTAAGCAGCGTGTGGGTTACTCGCCTTTAGAATTTCGGTCGTTAAATTGAATTGGCAGGAAGTGATTTCGAGACAATTGTATTTATTCCTAATAAAATCCATTTGCAGCATGTACGATTGAAATCCATTTCTACTGTTTTTATGCCGATAAAAGAAGCATCGGTTTGCTATTCAAGCCAGCCTGCTTAATTATTTTTCAACCCGATGCGGTGGTTGGTATAATCCATCAAATATTCATTGGCGGTAAAAAAATCAATACTGAAAATGGTCCGGTAATCGCCGCTGATGTTTGGGTTTTGGATGGCCGTTAAATTGATGGTGCTGGTGGTGGTATAAGTGTAGGTAAAGCCGCGGTTGGTGGTAACGGTTACCTGCGAACTTGCCGGCAAATTGCCCAATCCGGCGGTTGCTTTTGGGTCTTCGATAACAGAAACGGAAGGCGTGCCGGTATCAAACAAAACATTGCCCAAAACACTTTGCCCGTTGTACGTAATGGTTGCCGGGATATTGGGCGAATAGCCAACGGACGCATTGTAAGTAAGCGGGTGCATGATAAAACCGGTGGTGCTGCCCAAATCTGTCGGCGTTAAACCGATGGAAAGCAAACCCGAAACATAAGCGCCTGCACTGCTGAAACTGCCGCTGTTGAGCATGGCCAACCGGAAACCACTGGCAAGGCCGGGGCTTAAAGTGAAATAACTTAATGGGCTGCCGATGGCCGAATTCAGGTAACTGGTGCCTGTACTAACACCAAAAACATCGGCGGCATGTGCTGCCAGTTGCACACCGGTTTGGTTGTTCACTATTTTGTAATATAAAAAAAACGGTATCCTTTTGGTGGTGATGTTTCCGTTTTGGTCGCCAATGGTGATGGGCGCGTAAGCCAGGTTGCCGTATTCTTTGGTGCCGTTGGTTTTATCGCCATAGCTGATTGTTGATGTTTTGGACGTAACGGTAATGCCGTTTACGTTAATGGAATCGCCGCTAAAAACAATGCCCGAACTGGTAACCATCGAAGCCGGTAAAATACCGTTGGCATCCAGCGTAAGGCCGGTAGAACCAGTATCAAAAACACCGTAATAATTTACGGCCTGCGTGCCCACTTTGCTGATCGGGATAAAAACCCGCCGGTTGTTGCCCGATCCATATTGGTACATACCCAGCGTTTTAAGCGGGACAATTGGCGCAGGGGTTACGTTTGAACTTTTTTTGCAGGAAGCCCAGAATAAACCCAATACAACAAGGCAAAGTAAGCCGGTTAAATTATTTTTCATGTGATAAATTATATTCGTTCAAATTTTAAAACCCGGGCGGATGCTTCTTTTACCCCTATTATTTTAAGGTTTACCATTATTGATTATATATTGATAAAAGCAGCATCGGAAGCAATCATAACCGGATTTGAAATGATGAATTTAGCGATAAATGTTTGAACCTAAAGCGATAAGCCTAAGAATTGAAATTTGTACCGATAAAAAAGCGGATTGTACCGACGAAGTAGTTGTTTTAAGTTTTGAGATGCTGGTTTTTAGGGTAATTCTGACAGAAATTTATTTAAATAGTTTTTTGGTCACTTCTTCTTTGTTCAAATTAAAATGATCTGAAACTTTTGAAATTATAGAATTTAAAGTCCCGATCTTAATTGGATTATGGTTTGGTATCGCTAAATGATGTTCTCCCTGCTGATTTGAAGTAACCATAATATGGCTTCCATTTTGCCTTACTACTTCATATCCAAATACCTTTAAATATTTAACAATATTTTTCCCGGAAACATCTCTTGGAACTTTCATAAAGCCATAATCTCATCTTTAACAAAATGAAGATGGGCAAATAGCGGTGTTTGATCAGATCCTTCAAAATAAAGGGAAATTCCACCTTTGATATTTTCCTTTAATTCACCAATCGTGTCTCCTTCGGCCAAAATCCCAAAACCTGCGGCTTCGGCATGATAGCCTCCTTCTTCGGCCTCGTGTACTAAAAAAGTTATTTCTGTCATAACCCTAAATTAAACAATAATTGCCAAGTAATCAACATTAGAGAAACAATCCAAATTACTTCTGCCTAACTATGCCTTTTGCATCATCCGTTACAAAGCCCTGCCCATGCCCTAAATAAATCCGCGCAGCCTGCTTGTTGATGGGCGAAGCACCTCCGCTAAAATTAGTAATGCGCAGGTTTTGATAGTTTTCGGCTTCAATGCCGTGCGTATAAAAAGGCATCCGTGGGTTGGTCCAAGTCAATTTAAAATCGTTGATACTGATGTTTTTGGCATGGTCAATCAGCAAAGCCGGAATATCGCGCTGAAAAATCTGGTTCTTTTCGCCCATTACACCACGCAAATCAATGTTGCCGCCCGCAACGTCGTTCAGTTTACTATCGGTCAGTTCAAAATTAACCCCGTTAAAAGAAATATCATCAATAATGCTTTCGTCCGTCCCGTAAATCAATAGGCCGTTTTCGCCTTTGCAGGTGATGTTGCTGAATTTTACATTTTTAATCTGGCCCAATTTTACGTTTTCTTTTCCGCGGATGGCCGAAATATGAATCGGCTCGCCGTTGCCCCACCAATCGCCGGTGCGCAGTTTGGTTTCGATGTACATATTTGAAAACGTAATATTTTCCAACGAGCCTTCATCCCGCACAAAAATACCGATGCCGCGGGTAGAATTAGTGATGTTGACATTGCTGACGTGTACATTGCGAACCGTGTTTTGATCCAGAAAACCGATACGGATGGCACTGGAATACGATTGCAAATTGCAATTGGCCATGATGATATTTTCGGAAACGTGTTTTTTGCCGGTAAAACCAGGGATTTCAAAGTGATGGTCGTAACCTACAATGGCCAGCGCATCGTCCCCGGCACGGATATCGCAATCAGTTATCGTTACATTACTGCTGCTGGTTACATCAATGCCATCCGCATTCGGGATCAGCAAACCGCTCCACAAGCGGATGCCGGTAACCAAAACGGCATCGCAATCGGCAAAGTGCATCGTCCAAAAAGGAGAATTGAGCAGCGATACATTGCGCACCTGCACATTGGTGCAATTTGAAAAAACCACCATTTGGTGCGGACGGTCTTTGTTCGGCACCACCGGCCCTTCGCCGATGCCGCTTGCCACTTTGCGGTAATTGTCTTTTTGCCGACTAAAACGCGTGGTATTGGCATCAATTTTTTTAGCATGTGTAAAATCATGGAAAACCTGGTTGTTGCCATCAATTGTTCCCTGCCCGGTTATTGATACATTTTGGGCATTTACGGTATAAAGCATTCCGTAATAAGTTAAGCCGTAAACCGGCGGCGTGTAGCTGTCGTAATCCTTTAAATTTGGGCTTCCTTTTAATACGGCACCATTTTCTAAATACAAGTTAACGTTGCTTTTGAGGTGAAACGTACCGGTGATAAACGTACCGGCAGGCACATAAACCATGCCGCCGCCGTTTGCGTTGCAGGTATCTATGGCTTTTTGGATAGCCGTAGTATTTACGGTTTTTGCATCGGCAATGGCGCCAAACTGGGTAATGGCATACGTTTTTTGCTGGGCATAAACGGCGATGTTAAATCCTATCGAAAGGAACAGGAATAGAAATTTTTTCACGGAAATATTAGGATTTAGGGCTTGTGCTGATGTACAATGATAGGCAAAAACCATATTGCAAAACGCGTTTAATCCAGCAAATACTAATCAGATTTTACCTTAAACCTCATTTCCAGGTTTGTTTTATGCTTTTTGCCGAGGCAAGTTGAAAAGTTTTAGGCCAATAATTTTATGCCGATAAAAGAAGCATGGCGCCGAAAGCTTTATAAACTTTACACCAATTTTTACCCGATAAAAGAAGTATACTTGATTTTTTGCGGCTGTACCGTATTTTATACTTGAGTGGAAATGAAGGGATTTCGCAGATAACCAATACTGATTTTATGCCGGTAAAAACAGTATCAGCAAAAAACAAAAAAACTGATGAAGCTTTTAACCAGTCTTTCAATTTCAGGACAACCGTTTCACCCTGATATTTTTCAGCCAAATTTTCTGTCCGTGGTGCTGAAACATCAAATGGCCGCTGGTTGCTTTGGCAAATTTCGGGTTGTCTTTGTACTTGCTTGCAGCGATTAAATCATTCAGCTTTTTTGATCCGATTTCGTATTCCACCACTTTCACGCCGTTCAGCCATTGCTCTACGTGGCCTTTGTTTACATACAACCGGCCGGTGTTGTATTGGCCAACAGGTTTTAAAGTTTTGTTTTGAGGCGCAATCAGATCATACAAAGAACCTGCCGAACGTTTCGGCTCTTTGTCGTTAAAATCAATATCGTCCAGCAACTGCATCTCAAAATTGTCCAGCCAGTTTGGGCTGTTTCCGTTGCCGGATTGGTGTGGCGAAGTTTCTTCCACATTATAAAAAACACCGCTGTTGCCCGCTTTGGACATTTTCCATTCAAACGTCAAATCAAAATTGGTATAAGTGCTTTTTGATACCAAATCCACATTCGGCACGTCCGGGTTGGTTACCAAAGCGCCATCTTCAACTTTCCAGGCTTCGGCAGGAAAACCGTCCATTTTGTAGCCTCTTAATTGTGCCGTTGATTTTCCGTTGAACAGGTAAACCCATTTTCCAACGGCTTGTGCGTTTGCAATTCCGCTTAACAAAATTAAGGCGATAAACGAAGTATAAGCTACTTTTTTCATTAAGGTTGAAGTTTAGGAATGGGCGAAAATAGATGATTAAAAATCTGAATAAGCGGTTGGGTGAAGAAAAACCATATCATTGCGGGAAACATTGTTTTGATATTCCGGCCTGGCCGATAAAGTTTTCCATTCCGTATCGTTAGAAAACGTTTCCCAATGTTTGTCGCGGTCTTGTTTGTTGTTAAAAGCCGTCATATACATCAGGTTGGGCATATGGCTTCCGGCCAAAACTTCGGCATAAAAAACAGCATTGAAGTTTAACCTTTTAAAAAGGGCAACCTCGTTGCCGTCGTTAAACATTTTCACTTTGTTGATATTGTACTTTTCTGTCGGGCTTTCGTAGCTGCGCAATTCGTAAACG
>CAXTKQ010000083.1:13340-16980 GCA_964244955.1 uncultured Sphingobacteriaceae bacterium
AAATTGGGGACGGCAGGTTCCAACATTTTTGGAAAAGCTTGCAGGATAACCGTTTCCATCCGCGTAAAAGCAGCATCTTTATAATTGGCATCCAAATAATCTTTGCCGTTGGCGAGGTATTGCTGGTCGGCGTTTAAAGCTTGGTCAATGGTCGTCAGTTTTTTCATCGAACTAAATGGAACCAGAACATAAACTTTTTTATCGGCCGCCGTGTCCTGTTCAACCGGTTTAAACACGCCTACTGTTTTTATGCCCATTTTATGCAAGGCCGGCAAATAGGCGTTTTGCAGGTATTGGTCTATGCGGTCTTCCTGCGCTTTTGTTTTGAGGTGATAGATTTTAAGCTGGTAATAATCGCCCTCGGCAGCAAAAGCTGCCGGAGAAGCAAAACCGGCAAGCAGCACCAAAACCAAGCCAAACAAAAATTGACGTTTTTTAGAAATGAAGTTCATCAACAATGAAATTTAAAATTAATCAATAACCAAAGTAGCGATGGAATGCGGAAGGCTGGTTGTTGCCGCGCCCTGGCCTTTCATCCACAACGTATAAGGGATTTTCTCATCGGTCGGGTTCATCACCACAACCGAGATTTTGCCATCCGGGGCAACGTAAGCCGTGGTCAGTAAGTTACCGCGGCTGGCTACACTTGCAATCCGTTTTGCGCCGGGTTTGATGAATTTGGAGAAATGGCCGATGTAATAATACGAATTGGTGTAATGCAAACTGCCGTCGCGGGTATCGGCATGTACTGGCGCGAAGCAAAAATTGCTCACGTGGTTTGGGCCGCCTTTTTCATCAAGCAGCACGTTCCAATCTGTCCAGGCTACGGTGCCGCTGTTAAAATCATGGACCATAGAAAGGCCGTACCTCTCGCCCAAAGACCAGTCGTTCAACCGTGCGAAATCAAAACGTTCGATACAGCCTTCTGTAAAAACCAAATTTTTTGTCGGGAAAGCTTCTGCTACCTGGCGCGTGCTTTCAAATTGCATCCCGGCTCCCGTCCAGGTTTCGTACCAGTGAAAACCAACGCCCCAAACATATTGTGCAGCATCCGAATCTTCCAAAATGGTGCTGGCGTACTGGTACATCAAATCGCGGTTATGGTCCCAAACAATCATTTTTTTGCCGCCCAAACCTTCTTTGCGCATGGTTGGGCCTAAATATTTTTTTACGAAATCGCGTTCATCGGTAGCCGTGTACAAGCACGATTCCCATTTTTGCGTTGCCATCGGCTCGTTTTGCACGCTGTAGCCCCAAATTGGAATGCCTTCTTTTTCATAAATTTTGATGAATTTTGCGAAGAAGTTGGCCCAACTTTGCATAAACTCCGGTTTCAGTTTGCCGCCGTTCAGCATATCGTTGTTGTCTTTCATCCACGCAGGCGGGCTCCAGGGGCTGACAAACAGGTTGAACTGGCTTCCTGCTGTTTTTTGCACGCTTTTGATAAACGGAATTCTATATTTCCTGTCGTGGCCGATGTTAAAAGTCTTCAAAGCCGCGTCGTTATTGGTTACATAACTATAGGTATCGCTCGAAAAATCGCAGCTTTGGATATTGGTACGGCCAAAAGTATAACCGATGCCTTTGTCTTTGTCGTAATAAGCCGTCATCAGTTCCTGCTGTTTGGCCGCGGGCAGTTTGTAAAAGGTTTCTGCGGAAGCATCGGTCAGGGCGCCACCAATGCCAATCATGGTTTGAAACGTTTTTGCTGGGTCAACAAAAACCGAAACCTGGCTTTCGGGAGGTTGGCCAACAGGTTTTAAGGTCAAGGTTTCGGTAGGCGAAAACCTGAGGTCGGTATTTTTGGCCGTTACATAAACGGTAACACGGCTGCCGGTTTTTGCCGGATTGCTTTGTGCGTTAAGGATAAACGGCACGCTTAAAAGAAGTGGCAACAAGAGGTAATTTTTTTTCATGGCACATAGTTTTATGCAAAGCAAATTCTTACAAAACTGCTTTCGATGGTTTTTTAAGGATTGTTGTGGATGGCTTTAATTAGTCCCCTCAAATATAGTGTTACTGTTCTATCAATCTACATCAAAAATAATAATGCTGTTTTTATGCCTGTTTTTTTAGTTGGCGTTTTTAAGGGTTTGGCTAAAGCCAATTCCCAAACATTGGAAACCCACGGCCTAAAGGCCGTGGATAACGCACCACATCATTGGCTTTAGCCAAACCAATTTTATGCCGGTAAAAGAAGCATCGCACAAATACTTCCCTTCCCGCCAAACCTTTTTTCCGAAAAACCTGCAATTCGATTTTACAATTGCCACGGCCTTCAGGCCGTGGATAATGCACCACATCATTGGCTTTAGCCAAACCAATTTTATGCCGGTAAAAGAAGCATCGCACAAATACTTCCCTTTCCACAAAACCGCTTTTTAAAAACCTGCTATCTAATTTACCTTTGTGGATGGATTATTTTAAACGCCAACTCGATCTGCTCCGCATCGAAAAAGAGGAAGACTGGAAAACTTTTTTAAAGTTGACGGAAAGCACTTCGGCGGCAGAGCGGCGGGCAAACGGATTGACCTGGTACCCAATCGCCATCAGAGGAACAGAACCAAGCCGCGGCGATTATTTGAACGTGGAAGTGGAACGGACAACGCACCAGAATTTGGCGCACCAGTTTCGTTTTGGCATTCCGGCGGCCCTTTTCTCCAACCACGACCCGAAAAAAGACCGCGTGGAAGGCGTGGTTACTTTCGTAAACGGTAACCGCCTCAAACTTAACTTGTTTGTGGATGAACTGCCGGATTGGAGCCGCGACGGGAAATTGGGCATTGATTTGCTTTTTGACAACAACAGTTACAACGAGATGCAATCGGCCTTAAAACTCGCCGACAAACTGAGTGAAAACCCGGAGGAAAACCATTTGATCCAAGTGTTGACCGGCGGGCAATTGCATGCTTCTTTTACCGCACAAATTTCGGAAACTTTCCCTCAGCTTAATTCCTCGCAAACGGAAGCCGTCCGAAAAATTTTGGCTGCGGATGAACTGGCGATCGTTCACGGCCCTCCCGGAACCGGAAAAACAACAACATTGGTGCAGGCAATCAAAGCATTGATCCAACAAAACGGAAAACAAATACTGGTGGTTGCGCCAAGCAATACGGCCGTTGATTTATTGAGCGAAAAACTGGCTGATTTAGGTTTAAATGTGCTGCGGACAGGCAATCCGGCAAGGGTTTCAGAAAAATTGCTGTCGCTGACTTTAGACCGAAAAACAACCGAACACCAAAATTACAAAGAGATCAAAAAACTAAAAAAGCAGGCCGGCGAATACAAAAACCTGGCGCACAAATACAAGCGCAGTTTTGGCAAAGCCGAACGCGATCAACGCAAAGCGCTTTTTACCGAAGCGCATAAATTGATGAAAGAAGCGAGCGCGATGGAACAATTTATCACCGATGATCTGATTGCAAAAGCGCAGGTGATTACGGCTACTTTGGTTGGCGCAAACCATTTTACCATCCGTAATTTAAAGTTTGATACGGTTGTGATTGACGAAGCCGCGCAAGCTTTGGAACCCGCCTGCTGGATTCCGGTTTTAAAAGCAAAAAAAGTGGTTTTGGCCGGAGACCACCAGCAGTTGCCGCCAACCATTAAATCACCGGAAGCAGCGGCGCAAGGTTTTAAC
>CAXTKQ010000084.1:0-16938 GCA_964244955.1 uncultured Sphingobacteriaceae bacterium
GTTCAATATCAAATAAGTAACGGTTTGCTGCATCTTTTACCGGCCAATTGTTTTGCCAGTAATAACAATCTACCCCGGCAATTTCCCAATGGATCGGGCCAATATGGTTTGCCGTAAGCATACTTCGGTTTAATTCCTGCGCCACTTCAGCCGACCATTTGCCATAAGGTGCCCGAAAGTAAATTTGCCCACTATCTACAAAAGGTTTTATAATGGCATCTGTACGCAAAACCTGATCAATAACATCACCATTAACTGAAACATAATAAGGCAAGTCCGGGTGGTCGTAAGTGTGGTTGCCAATCAAATGGCCCATTTCCTTCAGCTCTTTTAAAATTTCCGGGTGATGAAAGGCATATTTTCCTACCACAAAAAACGTTGCCCGGATGTGATTTTCAAACAAAAAGCGGGCAATAGCAAGTGTGTGAATTCCGGGCCCGTCATCAAAAGTAAGGCAAAGAGTTTTTGCAGGAAGATCTGCGCCGTTGAAAGAATTTTGCTGGTACAAATTTTATAAAATGAAAGTTTAGGATAAATCTTGCCTTAAGCAGCACTTCCAAAAATAGATAAATATTTTTGCGCCACCACCGCCTTTTTATAATTGCTTAAATATGCGGCCAACTCTTCGGGCCGGTAAACGGGCTGGTCAATATAGTTTAATTCTTCTTTTAACAATAAGTTTAATTGCTGCACATTGCCTGGTTCAAACAGTTTGCCAAAACTTCCAACCGTTTCTGCCAAACCACCGGAGTTTGTTGCAATGATACGGCAACCGCAGGCCAGCCCTTCTAAAGCAACAATGCCAAACCCTTCTTTTCCGTTGGACGGAATGACTAAAACCTGGTGCCGGTTTAAAATTTCGGCTATTTCAAAACTGTTTTTTGTCCCGGTAAAATTGATATAATCTTCAAGCTGCAGCTCGTTGGCAAGGTTTTGCAACGAGGCTAATTCAGGACCGTCGCCAACAATGGTCAGGGTAAAAGGCTGCTGCAAATTGGCACAAGCTTTTATCAAAGTATCACAACCTTTTTGCGAAACCAGCCTTCCGATAAAAACAAAGTCCAGCTTTCTATCACCTGTATTTCTTGTGGTAAAAATAGCATCATCATAGCAATTGTAAATAATTTCCGATTTTGTGCGGATAGATGTGGCTATACTTTTACTGACAGAAATATTTTTGTAAGAAAACTTGATCAAAAACAGTTTTAAAAGCGAGAGCGGGTTAGTTTTATTGGTGAGCGAAAAATCATTTTGCGAAATTATCCACCGTTTACTTGGATCAAGCAGCAAGGGCCAAACACCTTTTAACGAAATGTTCGGCATGTAATAAACCTGGCACCATAAAAAAAGCTTCAGCATTTTTTTGAAACCCGGTGCATAATAAACTTCGATATCTTTTAAAGGCTCAACCTGTTTTTGATAAGTAATTACTTTAACCTGGTGGCCTTTTTCAATAAATTCTGTACACAAATTTAAGGTGAGGTTTTCAATACCACCACGCAAAGGATAAAATACTGTACTAAAAATTAAGATTTGCATGAAGAATATCTAACTGAAAAATACAATTATAATTTTTTATGATACTAATTTTCAATACAATAATAAATATTATATTTTACGAATATACAAATAACAACAGGTTTTTAAATTGTAAACAGTAAAACCAATGAGAAAAAAACTTTCCTTCCAAGATACGTTTCTTTAATAATTTGGGTTTTAAATAAGACGATTTTATTAAAAAATTTATTTCAAATAATTTCTATTCTTTTAAAAAAAACTTGTGAACACAATTTTTTTATTCCCTGAAGAAAAAGACAACCGCTTTGATTTATTTCAAAGCAAAAGTTTGCCTTCGTGTTCCGATTGTGTTTTTAAAAAATGCTGCGAAAAATACAAAAAAGGCAAGCGCTGCAAAAAATGCCCGAAAAGATAAATGCTTCTTTTACCACACCAAATTTTAGGTGGTAAAAGAAGCATTACTTGTAAAACTTAAAACCGTTATTTCAGGTAAACATAAGTAATTCCGTCGCCGCCGCGGTCGGCGTGTTCGTCTTCCACGTGGCTTACTTCGCTGTATTTTTTCAGGTAGTCGCGGATCAGCTTTCGCAAAATCCCGTCGCCTTTGCCGTGGATGATTTTTAAAGTGCCAACGCCCATCATGATTGCGCGGTCTAAATATTTTTCTATTTCGTACAACGTTTCTTCGCCGCGTTTGCCGCGCACATCAATCTCCGGACTAAAACTTGCCGTATCATTTAAAGCCGAATTGTAAGAGCGGCGGATTTCTTTCGGCACTTCTTTTCGGGCCACTTTGTGTACTTTTTTACGTTTGGCAACCGTACGCAAATCGCCGATGGCGATAATCACATTGTCGCGTGCCAGTTCCAGCACTTGTCCCATCGTTTCCGAATCGTTCAGTTTCACCCAATCGCCAACTTCAATTTCGGGTGCTTCTTTTACCGGTGCAATTTCAGGCTTGACGGTGTTTTTCTGCAGTTCGCGGTTCAGGTTTTCGCGTAAATTGCGTGTGGTTTCTTTATCGGCATTGCTGTTTTTTATTTCGGCAATCGTGTTTTCCACCAATTTATTGGCATCCTGGATAATCGTTTTCGCCTGGATTTTTGCTTCGCGCAGCAAAACTTTTTTATTTTCTTCGAGGTAATTTTTCAGTTCTTCATTTTCCCGAAGCAAAACATTGGCCCTTCGCTCCTGCTTTTGCAGGTTCAGCTTGGCATCCAAAACTTCTTTTTTATCGCGTTCCAAGTCAATCAAAAGCGTGTCTACCTTTTTCTGGTTTACACCGATTTTGTTTTTCGCCGCATCAATCACATTTCGGGGCAAACCAATTTTTTGGGCAATTTCAAACGCATACGAACTTCCGGGTTTGCCAACTTCCAAAATATACAAAGGCCGCAATTGCAAGTTATCAAATAACATCGAAGCATTTTCCAAACCCGGCGTATTGCTGGCAAACAATTTTAAGTTGGAATAATGTGTGGTAATCACACCTTTTACCTTTTTTTGGTTGAGTGATTCCAGAACAGCTTCGGCAATCGGGCCGCCAAATTGCGGATCGGTTCCGGTCCCAAACTCGTCAATCAAAATCAACGTTTTGCTGTCGGCCATTTCCACAAAATATTTCATTTTGGATAGATGAGCGCTGTACGTACTCAAATCGCTTTCGATGGATTGGTCATCGCCAATATCTGCAAAAACCTGCCGGAAAACGCACAACTCACTTTGCTCTGCCGCCGGGATCAATAATCCTGCCTGAACCATCAGTTGCAGCAAACCAACGGTTTTCATGCAAACCGATTTTCCGCCGGCATTCGGGCCGGAAACCACAATAATCCTGTCCGTTTCATCAATTTTAATGTTAAGCGGAACCACGCTTTTCTGCTCTTTTTTATACGATAAAAGAAGCAACGGATGGCTGGCATTGATCAGGTTGACGCGCATTTCGGAAACCAGAATTGGCATTTCTGCTTCAATATCCAATGCAAACAAAGCTTTTGCGCGCACGAAATCCAGCTTGGTGAGCAAACCGTGATACGAAATCAGGATCGGAACATAAGGCCGAAGTTCGTCGGTCAGCCCCGTCAGGATTTTGATGATTTCCCTCCGCCGGTCAAATTCTAAATCCCGAACGCGGTTGTTCAGCATAAAAACTTCTTCCGGTTCTACATAAACCGTTTGCCCTGAAGAAGATTCGTCGTGGATAAAACCTTTTAACTTGCGCTTATTTTCGGACAAAAGCGGAATGCACAAACGGCCATCGCGAATCGTCAGCGAACCATCGGCCGTCCACCCGCTGTTGCCTGCATTTTTAAATATTTGTTCAATCGTTTTCCGTGCGGCTTGTTCGGCCTGGGCAATGCCTGCCGTAATTTCCTGCAATTCGCGCGAAGCATTTGGCCGCACTTTTCCTTTCGGGTCCAGCACGCGGTCTATCGCTTTTAAAATGTTTTTCTCGATCGGCAAATGTTCAAACAACGCTTCCAGGTTTGGGTACAAACCGGCGCGTTCGTTAAAATAAGCCAGCACGGCAAAAACCGTAGTCAAAGATTGCTGCACCTGGAAAAATTCATCTTCCGATAAAAAAGTACCTTCAACCCGTGCTTTTTTTGCCAGTGTTTTGATGTCGTGGAAATTGCTGATCGGCAAAGCCGTATCGTTGGCCAGGATGTTTTTAAACTCGGAGGTTTGCCGTAAAAACTTCTGGATCTGGTCGAAGTTGTTCATCACCTGGATTTTGTCTACCATTTTCTGGCCCATCACACTCAAGCATTTGGCTTTAATCAGTTGCTTGATCTCGGTAAAACCCAGTTTATCTTCGCTATTTTTGGGATAAATCATTCAATATTCTTTCTTCTTAAATTATGCTTTTGCTGCATGCTTTTTAGCGTTTGATTTTTTTACCGAATCCTGTTTGATGCTTCTTTTAACCGAGTCTTTTTTGGCTGCTTTGGCGGTAGAATCCATCCGGTGTTTGGTTTTTCGCATTTCTTCGGCAGCCTGCAATTTCACAAGCGAATCGTTTTTGGCCGTTAAACGCGCAAATACTTCTTTATAGATGTCGTTCATATCGTTTAAATGGTAAGAATAATATTGAAAGCTTTTCCTGAACTGCGCCGAATCAACGTTGTATTTTTTAAAGATAGCTGTGTACAAACCATTTCCGCGGTAACTTAAACTATCCGGTACCTGTGTGCCCGCGCCCAGATAACCGTCGGCCAAGTGGACATCTACCATCAGCGGGACAAATTTTTCTTTATCAATTAAATTATCAGGCGCGTTATCTTTATTGCAGGCACCTAAAAACAGCACGATGAAAGAAAACAGGATTTTATAAAATCGCATTATGTAGTTTTGCAACAATTTCATTCAAAATTACGGATTAATGAGCATTGCAGATAATATCAAAAACTTAAAAAAAGAAACCGGCGACGATAATGTGAAGCTGATTGCGGTTTCGAAAACCAAACCGGTTGAGGTTTTGCAGGAAGCTTATGACGCCGGCCAGCGTGTTTTTGGCGAGAACAACGTGCAGGAAATGGTAGAAAAACAGGAAAAACTGCCCAAAGATATCGAGTGGCATTTGATCGGCCATTTGCAAACCAACAAGGTAAAATACATTGCTTCTTTTATCAGCTTAATTCATTCGGTTGATAGTTTGAAGTTGTTGCAGGAAATTGATAAACAGGCCGCAAAAAATAAACGCGTGATAGATTGCCTGCTGCAGATTTACATTGCCGACGAAGAAACCAAGTTCGGTTTGGGTTTTGATGAAGCGATCGAACTGTTGCGTTCTGAAGAATTTACAGCTTTAAAAAACGTGCGTATTGTTGGTTTGATGGGCATCGCCACAAACACGGATAACGAGAAACAACTGAAAGAAGAGTTTTACGAACTGCATACTTTTTTTACCGGCATAAAAACCAGCTTTTTCCGCAAAGAAGATTCGTTTAAAGAGCTTTCCATGGGCATGTCGGCCGATTATAAAATTGCAATCGAAGAAGGCAGCACGATGATTCGCGTGGGCAGTTTGATTTTCGGACAGCGTTTGGTTCCGCATTGGAAAAACAATTAAGCGGAATGAATTTACACATCAGAATTGCCGAAAAAAACGATTGCCCGCGCTTGCTGGAACTAATTGCCGAACTGGCTTTGTTTGAAAAAGCGCCCGAAGAAGTAACCGTAACCTTGCAGGAATTTGAAGACGCAGGCTTCGGCACAAAACCTGTTTGGAAAGCTTTTGTGGCCGAAGTTGATGGCTCGATCGTTGGCTTTGCGCTGTATTACGTCCGTTATTCTACCTGGAAAGGCTGCCGCATGTACCTGGAAGATTTAATTGTTACCGAAGCTTACCGCGGCAAAGGAATCGGAATGTTGCTGATAAAAACACTGATAAAAGAAGCATTGGAAAAAGGTTTCAGCGGAATGCTTTGGCAGGTTTTGGACTGGAACGAACCGGCCATCGGCTTTTACAAAAAACTGAACGCTTCTTTTGATGCCGGCTGGATTAATGTTTCGCTTTCCAAAGAACAATTTTCTGATTTTGATTTTTCAGATTTAAACTGAAATTGTCATCCTGAACTTGTTTCAGGATCCCTCGTGAAAAGTAATCGACAAAACTAAATTTTAAACCTTGCTTGAGGGATGCTGAAACAAGTTCAGCATGACAAAAAAATCCATTCAACAAAAACACCAATTTTTAACCGATAAAAACAGTATGCAGGTTTTCAAGTTCGGCGGCGCTTCTGTAAAAGATGCGGCAGCTATCCAAAATTTAGCTTCAATCGTACAAAATTATAAAGAAGAAAATTTGCTAATTGTGGTTTCAGCAATGGGCAAAACCACCAACGCGCTGGAAAAACTGACGGCCGCTTATATTAACCAAACGGATGAAGTACATGCTGTTTTTACTGGCATAAAATCTTTTCACCATCAAATCATGGCCGAACTTTTTGCGCCATCAAACACGGTTTTTGATGAAGTTGAAAACACGTTTGTGGAAATTGACTGGCTGATCGAAGAAGAACCACACGACGACCCGGACTTTATTTACGACCAAATCGTTTCCATCGGCGAGTTGGTTTCTTCGCGGATTGTAACGGCTTATCTAAATCAAATTGGTGTTAAAAGCCGTTGGCTGGATGCGCGCGGGTTGATCCAAACGGACAATACTTACCGCGAAGGCCATGTGGATTGGGAATTGACCAGGAAAAACATCAGCGAAACCATTCCGCAATTGCTGCAAACCGAAGTGCTGATTACGCAAGGATTTTTAGGCGGAACTTCCGAAAATTACACCACTACTTTGGGCCGCGAAGGTTCGGATTATACGGCGGCTATTTTTGCTTCCTGCCTGAACGCGCCTTCCGTTACCATTTGGAAAGATGTGGCCGGCGTTTTTAATGCCGACCCGAAACGCTTCCAAAACGTGGTTAAGTTTGAGCAGTTGCCGTATTCCGAAGCGGTAGAAATGGCTTATTATGGCGCGAGCATCATTCACCCAAAAACCATTCAACCACTGCAAAACGCCGGGATTCTGCTTTTTGTAAAACCTTTTTTATCGCCGAAAGAAAGCGGAACGGTGATTAATGCAGAAGGATTTTTGGTGAAAGTTCCGGTAATTATTGTCAAAGCAAACCAGGTTTTGGTTTCGGTTTCTTCCAAAGACCATGCTTTTATCACCGAAAACCATTTAAGTGATATTTTTAAAACGCTGGCCAGTTTTCATTTTAAAGTGAATTTGATGCAAAACTCCGCTTTAAGTTTTACTTTTTGTGTTGATTTTGAAGCTGCCCGATTTGCACAATTGCAGCAAAAACTAAAACAGGACTTTAAATTCAGGTACAATTTGGAAGTTGAACTGCTTACCGTTCGGCATTACGAAACCGCTTTGCTGCAAGAACTTTCTGCAGGAAAAATAATTTTGCTGGAACAACTAAGTAGAAATACAGCACAATTGGTTATTAAAGCTGGAAATTGAAAAAGCGGCATACTGTTTTTACCGGTATAAAAGCAACACTGCCAACATGGTTTTCATCCACCGGAAAACTTAAAACCTGCCAGTTTTCGGCAGAACCAATGAGTTCAGTTGGGTTTTGATGAACGCCGGTTAAAGAAGGAACGTGCGAAAGTCCGTCCACCAAACCTTTTCCGGTTGCTTTAAGCAGGCTTTCTTTGCGCGTCCACAATTGGTAAAAGCTTTGGTACGGCAAGTCGGAATTTTCGATAAAACCAATTTCTTGCGGATTAAAACCAAAAGACAACAAATTTTTATAGGTAAAAGAAGCATACATTTTTTCGACATCAACCCCGATTTCCAAGTTTGAAACGGCAATCAAAATCCAATTCCCGGAATGCGAAATATTGAAGTGCAGGTTTCGCCCAAAATTGTTTTCTAATTCAGGTTTTTTGTTTTTTGCAGATTTGAATTGGATAGCTTTTGCATCAACATTTAAATATCGGCCTAACAAAATCCGTAAAACTGCTTTACCGATCAGGGAACAATGTTGGTCGTTTTCCTGTTTGTAGCGAAATACTTTTTCTATTTCCTCCGGTGAAAGCAATGGTTGTAAAGCAGCTAAAAAAGGCTTGAAACCGGCAACATTTATCCGCCAAACAGCAACAAAATCAAGGTTGACCGAGGTTTCAAACGCCGCTGTTTGCCATTTTAAACCAGGCAAATGGTTGATGTAAATTTCAGAGGGCGGCATAAATTTGGTTCAAGATCAGATAAATTTTTAATGGCAACAAGCGTAACCGGCTATAATTTTAACAAAATCCCAACAGATGTAAATGATCCTTGTCATTTTATTAAAAGTATAAAAAACCTTAAACTTAAAATTGTTACCATTGTTAGAACAAAAAACACAAAGCTATGAGTATCAAAAAAGATTTGTTGAAAAAAACGAAAGAGTACGCAGATCAGGCAAAAGAATATGCTAAAGATCATGCAAGAGACTACGCAGATTACGCAAAAAGCTATGCAAAAGATTATGCAGGAGATGCCAAAGGCTATGCAAAAGAATATGCCAAACATGCAAAAAAAGCTGCTGAAAAAGAAGTTCAGGCCAATAACAATGCAGCATCAGTAGCGATTGCTTTAATCGGAGGTTTGGTTTTAGGCGCCGCATTAGGTGTTTTGTTTGCGCCGGAAGCAGGGACCGAAACCAGAAACAATTTGGGCAGTTCATTGCAAGATTTAGGAACTACCGTGGCCGATAAAGCACAACAAGGCAAAGAAGCCATCACCAATTTAGCAGATAAAGCGGTTGATGCCGTAAAATCAAAAATTGGCGGCGAAGGCGCACAAGGCGAAGACCCGGATATTGACCATCCTTCTTTCAGCTAAGCTATTTTAATTTTATGTGCATAAAAGAAGCATCTGCCTGAAAAGGCAGATGCTTCTTTGTTTAATTCAAACTGCTGTATTTTCGATAAAAGATCAATACGACCATAAAGTATCATTCTTAACCGCTCTTTTGCGCACTATTATTGCCAAACAGCGAAAGCAGTTTGATAACCGTGGGGATGCCCGTTGCCAGGGCGGTGATATAAGCGATCAATTTGGAATACGCTTCCTGCTGTGAAGTGAGCAAAAAGGCCAGGATGGCAAAAATCACAACCAGTAAAGGTGTTTTCAATTTGCGCCAACTGCCGTTGTCTTCCATCTGGATTTTGATTTTCATGGCTTCGGTATTGCCAATTGCCGTGAGTATAAAGTTTCGAAAACCATGGTTAAACAATTTTAAAGTAGTGTCATCACGAATGATAACGCCTTTGTTAACGAGCATGCTTAAATTATAGCTGTTAAAACCGTTTACCAAACCATCTTCGGCCAGGTCGTACAATAAAAATTTTTCTTCTTTGGTCAAAGATTGCCAAATGTACATGTAAAAATAATGCGCCGTAACTTGTAATTTAAATGCAAGTGAATCTATGTTGCCCGTAGTTTGACTGTTGCGAATTGTGCCTGATGCTTTGATTGCCGCGCCTTGCATCCGGTTTAAAAAATGGCTGTACTGCGTTTCCTTTAAAATAGTTTTTTTCCAAAGTTCAGCCTCACTAACATCTTCAAAAGTATGGTGTTCGATTTTATGGATCAACAAACGGTAGTTGCCAAGCAAAATGTGCCAGCGTTCCAAATCTTGTACAGATGCTTTGCCTGTTGCAGATGTTGAAGCGTTGGCCAAAGCTTCTTCTGCCTGCGCATTGACCGAATCTAAAAAAGCAGTTGGATGGATGGTAGACAAAATGATGATCTTGCATTTGTTCATTACCATCAGCCTTTCCAACAGGTTTAATTTAATGCGGTTGGTTGCTTCATTTTTGATATTGTATTCAAAATGGTTGATCAACACCAGTTTATAATCTTTTGAAAAAACGGCTTTCTCGGTTTCTTGCCAACGCAGGTTATCTTCGGAAGCAAGGTTTGTAATGTCGTCCGGTATCTCGATCAGGTCGAGCAGCAAAACGTTGTTGTTTTCGGGCTGATTCGGGTCGTAAACATATTCGCTGCCATCGTCCTGCCGAAGTTCTTTACTGCTGATTTTTTCCTTGATATAACTTAGCTTGTTGGATCCTGGCAAACCAATCACCATCAGCATTTTGTTCAAATCCTTACACAATAAAACCTCTTTGTCTATCGCTTCCCAAACCTCGGTCTCGGGCAAATCCAGGGCAAACAGTTTTTTGATAATATTCAGGACCAGAGCATAAAAAATACCCAGTAAAAAAAGCATCAGCAGCCAAAAAGGGATTTCCTGCTTTTTTAATAATGACGGCAAACGATAGTTCAGCGTTTTGGACTCAACCTTTAAATAACCGCTTTTGTATGGGTTTTGCAAAAAACTTTGTGTGCCGGTAGTGTCATTTAAAGGGCCTTTATAAAGATGGTTATAAAAAAAACTGGAGTCGGCCGCGTTGGATTGGTAAAGATGGTTTTCGCGGATGGCGGAGGAATCCCGGTAAAAATGAAAAAACTTTAACAGGCCGATGGTCAGGTTTTCTTCGGGAAGGTAATTCTTAAACCTACCGTTGCTTTTAGTGGAATAAGAAACCGAGCTGATCCAGGAATTATCGGCGTAAACCCCATCGCTGCCGTTTTTAAAACCGCTCAAAGCATCGCTACCGGCATTCATTTCTTTCCCGATCAGCCTTTGCGCAAAATTATATTGCCTGTAACGGATCAGCAGGTTTTGTTCGTAGTTGTATACCATTACATAAAACAGCACAACGGGCAGGCCACTTGTAATAACGAGCCTGGTTAAAACCATCAATGCAAAATTGTGTGTAAAACCTAAACCCGAAGACGCAAAAAATTTGGGCTTTTTAGCCTGTTTCTGCCCCGGCCTATCCACCCAGTTTTCCCCAAAAACAAACAATCCTGCGGCCAGCAGTAGGGCAATGATTTCAAACAAGAAAAAACGGGTTAGCTGATCGAGGATCAAAACAGCCATGAGGTTGATCAGCCCGATAAAAACCAGTAATGCCCGCATTGTCCTTTTCTTGATCTTTAAAAATGTCGGCTCGTTTTCTTTTTTGTAACGGCGCGCAAACAGGCTGATTAAAAAAACAAGAATGGCGGTTGCAGAAAATGAAAGCATGAAAAAAAACTCGGCAAAGGACGACCACTTGAACGCAATGCTGAGCAGCAGCACCATTGCCATATTCAAAATTGACGACAAAAGATAGTACCGGCTAAAAGAAGCTTTCGGCCCGATCCAATTGATATAAAACCGTTGCTTTTTGAAATAAGAACCTGCTGAAGAAAAAAGGAAAACCACGGCCATTTCCATTACCAGGAAACAAAAAAACGCAAACAACATGGCCAGGGTAAAACAGTAGATCTCGACATCCCGCGTATCAATAAAGCTAATATCACTAAAAACGGCTATAAAATAAGGCAAACCTTGGATGGGCTTAACTGCTACAACATAATCTTTGCCCATATAAGCCGTTTTGAACGACTTTTGCGCGTGCGCTTCCATACAACTTTGCAGTTCTTCGTGTTCAGAAAATTCCTGCAACAGGTTTTCTTTCAGGTTCCGGTTTTTATCGCCGTGATAAAGCACATTTCCCTGGCCGTCTATTATGGCAAAAGTGTATCCCGCGGGCAAAACAACCTGGTCAAGGCATTTCATATTAAAGGAAAAAGCTTCAACAATGGTGTGGTTTGGGCTTGATAAAACCGATTTCCGGCTGATAACCGTCGTAAAAACCCCGGTAGTCCAGGAAATAACCTGGTCTAAGTAATAAGGTTCGGTTTTGTTTACTTTTAACAAGTATGCTTTTTTTGCCAGTATATTTTTTACGTAATTGCGCTGCCCGAAATTGCCGTGCGGCCCGTTGTACTTGAGCGAATCCCACTTAAACAGTTCTTCCCCCGTTTGGTCCAGCCAGTAAACCTGGTTAAAATCCCCTTTGCGAAAATTGTTCTGTTTTAAAATTGCATTGATCGAGCCCCGCAACTTTGTGTTGTTTTTTGATGCTTTGGATAAACTGTCATCTTTGCCAATCTCCCCCATATCTTTATGGAAATTTTTACTTGTAGCTGCCAATAAATCCAAGTCAGAGAGAATTTTGTAATTCGCTTGTATTTCATGATTAAAAGCTGATACAATCTTGGTGGCCAAAACATCTTTTGAATCCGAAGTTTTAGATTGCCGAAATTGGACATTGTATTTAAAAAGTATAAAAAAGAGCAACGACATCAGCAGCATAGCTATAATTACAGCACTGATCCCGTCAAAAAGCGTCAACCTATCCTGGCTGCCCATGTGGTACAGTTTGATGGTGGGAAGCAAAATAATGATGCCCAAGGCCACAATGATCAACAACTGCACAACGCCCGATGGCAACTGTTTTTTTTCGTACTGGTATTTTTCGTTGGTCAGCAAGCCGGAAATAATCAGTTTACTGCCGGAAGTAAAATTTACCGGCTGCAAAAATAGCTGGTAAACTGTGCCGCCAATTTCGCGTGTCAGGATATCGGCGCCTTTGATCCCGTTTTTTTTGCTCAACAACGAATCCTGGTTTACCTCGCGCAAACCGGACGGAAAAGTTTGATAAGCAGTCTTTTGTCCGTTAAAAACCAGGTATTCGTCAAACAAAACATTGTTGGGCATCAAAGGCTTAAAAAACTGGGCGATGTCCATTTCCATACTAATCTTGTAAGCTTTATGGTTGTCTTGTTTTTTGTAAAAGCTAAGTATGTATTGGTGCGAAGATGTATCTTCCCGGATCGTATAAAAACGGTCATTGTTGGAACCGAACAATTTATTAAATGCACTTTCTTTAATTGGCACAATTGGCGTTAGTTTGAAACTTCCAAAAGTGTTTTTTTTGATATAATCCTGAATGTTTACATCCTTTTTATTGTTGCTGATATAGGCCGAAAGTATATTGCCCAACAACGAAACACTGTTTTGTATTTTTGCCTGGATGTTGCGGTCAATGTTTTGCATTGCGCGGAAACCTTGTGCCCGTATCCTTCTTTCATTTGATGGGATATAAACATAAAGATAACTGAGGACAAGGAATACAATTATCAGAATGGTGCTAAAGATGGCCAGAATACCTTTGCCGGAAGTAAAAAAACTTTTCATAAATCAACGCGCTATAACAAGTTGTATTGATTAAAAATAAGTTGCCAATAGTTTAAATATTGTTATCCAAGTCAAAGTTTTTTATTGAAATCAAAGATTAGATAGACGGGTAAATCCAGATCAACTTTTTAAAAATTCAAACTTGTGTTTCGGCTTCTGATGTTGTATCCAAAATTACACAAAGCCTGAAGTTGTTAAAAGCGCAATTACACGTAAAAGATAAAGGTGGTTTTACGTAAAAATACCTTTTCAGCGGTGATCAATTTTATCAATGCTTTTTTTAGCACACGTAAATTAGTATGGCAAGGTTGGTTTTTTGAAAAAATTCAATGATTTTTAGGGGATAAAAGAAGCATCAAACAAAAAAAGTCCTTAACATTTACTGCTAAGGACTTTCATTTTAAACGGGTGAACGATGGGGCTCGAACCCACGACCCTCGGCACCACAAACCAATGCTCTAACCAACTGAGCTACGCTCACCGTTTTGTTGGTACAAAAGTAAAAATCTTATGGTAAATGTCAAGTAAATTTATGCTGAAAATTGCATGCTGTTTTTATCGCCCAAAAACCCGCAACTAAAATTTACTTTTGCCCCCGTATGATTGAGATTTTTACAGATGGCGCTTCCAGCGGAAACCCGGGGCCAGGCGGATACGGAGCAATTTTGAAAGCCGGAAGCCATTACAAAGAACTTTCCGGCGGTTTCCGTAAAACCACCAACAACCGGATGGAACTAATGGCCGTTATTAAAGCGTTGGAAGCGGTTAAAAAACCTGGTCAAACCATTACCATTTATTCTGATTCTAAATACATTATTGATGCCATCGAGAAAAAATGGGTTTACGGCTGGATCAAAAAAGGTTTTAAAGACAAGAAAAACAAAGACTTATGGCTGCAATTGATGGAATTGTACAAGCTGCATCAAATAAAATTAGTTTGGGTAAAAGGCCATGCCGGACATCCGGAAAACGAACGCTGCGATGAAATGGCCGTAGCTGCAGCCAAACAACCAGCCTTGCCTGCCGACGTAGTTTTTGAGGCAGAAGCCACCAAAGAAAAACTGTTTTAACTGGAACGGGACAATGCTTCTTTTACCGGCATAAAATTGGTGTGGCCGGCCTTTACGGGTTTAGCATTTCGATCACTTCCAGATCGTGTACCCGTTTTTCTGAAATAGAAAACCGCAGCAACGTGCGCGTTTTGTGCCAGCCTTGTTTGCCTGCTGCGCCGGGGTTTAAGTGCAAACAATTGATTTTTTTATCAAACATTACTTTTAAAATATGCGAGTGTCCGGCGATAAACAAAGCCGGCGGGTTGGTGTAAATTTCGGGTTTTACAGCGGCATTATATTTATCGGGATAACCACCGATGTGCGTCATCCAAACATCTACTTCCTCGCAAAAAAAACGGAGGTTTTGCGGATAAACAGCGCGCACATCTTTCCCGTCAATATTGCCAAAAACACCACGAAGCGGTTTAAAAGCAGCCAGTTCATCGGCCAAAGCAATATTGCCGAAATCACCGGCGTGCCAAACCTCGTCAACAGCATCAAAATGTTTAAAAACGGCCGGGTCTAAATAACCGTGCGTATCAGAAATCAAGCCGATTTTTTTCATGGTAAAAGAAGCATTTTTAGTTGGTGGTTAATAGTTCATTGCCGATAGTTAATGGCTGATTGCTGAAAACTGATTGCTGATAGCTTTTTCAAAATATCGTTAAAAAACCTTTCAGTAAAGTTTGATACGACTGGCTGTACACGTTTTCGCTTTCGTAAATGTTTAAAGCAGAATAAATGGTATTGGTTTTCTTCGGCCCAAAAGAAAGTACATAACGGTGCGGCGGTTTGTTTGGAAAAGAAGAAATGGCAACCTCTTCCTGCAAAAACAACAACCCTGTTGCCAAATCTTTTACAACCAATGCTGTTTTTACCGGTAAAATTAACCAGAAGAAGCCTTTTGCTGTAAGAAAACCAGGTATGTTTTTAACCAGGTTTTCAAAAAAATCAGGAACGGTGTGCTTGGCCAGCGTTTTGTTTTCCTTTGGGGAAATTAACGTATCGAGGTAAAAAGGCGGATTGGAAACGATCAGATCGTATTGCTGATGCTGTTTTTGCAACCAAAAATTCTCGATTGCAATTGGATACAAATTAAGCCGGTTGGCAAATGGCGAGTTTTCAAAATTTTTTGCTGCTGTTTTTGCCGAAGCCAAATCAATTTCCACGGCATCAATTTTGGCCTCCGAAAAACGCTGCGCCAGCATCAAAGCAATTACGCCTGTTCCGGTCCCAATATCTAAAATTGTTTTTGGGTTTTCTGCAGATGCTGTTGCGCCCAACAACACACCATCGGTATTGATTTTCATAGCGCAGTTTGTTTGATCTACAGAAAATTGCTTAAATTGGAAAACAGAACTCATTTACACTTCATACAATTCCAAAGGCAAACCATCAGGGTCGGCAAAAAAAGTAAAACGTTTGCCGGTAAATTCATCTATTCGGATGGGTTCTGTTTGCACATTTTTACCCGATAAAAACAGTATCGCTTCCTCCAAGTCATTTACTTCAAAAGCCAGATGGCGCAAACCCGCAGCTTCCGGCCGGGAAGGACGAGGCGCAGGGTCAGGAAAAGAGAAAAGCTCGATCTGGTATTTTCCGGCAACTTTCAAGTCCAGTTTCCAGGAGTTCCTGGCTTCGCGAAAAACTTCCCTTTCAATTTCAAAACCTAAAACTTTAGTGTAAAATTGTTTGGAAATTTGGTAATCGGAACAGATGATCGCGATATGATGAATTTGATTGATTTTAAGCATTAATTAGAGATTTTTTTAAATTTCATTAATACATATATATTACATGCTTCTTTTATGCAATAAAACCTTTGATTTTGGTTTTTTTGGCTAAAGCCATTGTTTGTTGTACTTGTTCCACGGCCTTAAGGCCGTGGCAATTCCAATCTGATTATAACGGGCATGTATTCTATTAATGATAGGATCAGGTTTAGTTATTACAAATATAAGTTGACGATCAAAATTGCCACGGACTTTAGGCCGTGGAATGCAAAAAGTCAAGACTGGCTTTAGCCAAAATATTCGATATAGAAAAACTAACAAGGCAATTAATCGCCTAAAATATTATGCAACACATTATCATAAATAGCTGATGCTTCTTTTACCGTGCCAAAATCAGTATCGTCAACTTTTAAACCTCCACCAGTAACCGTTCCCAAAAAACTAAACTCTGTTTCCGAAGTCGCCAGCAATTCTACCAACGCTTCCTGGTTTTCCGGTTTGATGGAAACCACAACCCGGCCTTGCGCTTCGCCAAAAAGGAAAGCGTCTTTTCGGATTGCTTCATCGGTTTCAATTTCAAAACCCAATCGGTTTGGCATGGCCGATTCTAACAAAGCAATGTATAAACCGCCATCCGCAACATCGTGTGCCGAAACCAGCAGCTTTTCTTTTATTAACTGTTTGATTACCTGGTGCATCGCATACTCCTTTTCCAAATCAAAATATGGTGCGGGAGAAGCAGAAATCTTGTGAAAAGAAGCCAGGTATTGAGAAGAAGCAATATCGTTTTTGGATTCGCCGATGAGGTAAATTAAATCGCCTTGGTTCCGAAAATCAGAACGGGTCAAGGTAGAAAGGTCATCCATCACGCCCAGCATGCCGATGGTTGGCGTTGGGAAAACCGGACCTTCATCACTGCTTTGGTTGTAAAAACTTACGTTTCCGCCCGTAACCGGCGTTTCAAATTTTTCGCAGGCTTTGCTCATCCCTTTAATTGCGCCCACAAATTGCCAGTAAACTTGCGGCACGTAAGGG
>CAXTKQ010000085.1:0-16815 GCA_964244955.1 uncultured Sphingobacteriaceae bacterium
CAATTACCGAGACCACGCGCGTAACTTTCACTTCCCGCGTTTCGGCATGGACTTGCACTTCCACAAAATTGGCACAAAAAGATTTGCTGGAATACTGGTCTTTCTCGTCGCCCGGTTTGGATTCTACCGAAGCTTCCAACGCTTTTAAGTTGTGTTTTTTCAAGAGGAAACCGTAATCAATGCGTTTCAGGTCGGCTTCGGAAGACTGGTTTAAATCCGCCAGCTTCTTTTTCAAAGCCAAAGCGGCTTCATAAATGGCAGAACCGGCCGAGTTGGTGGTGTGCGAACCATATTGGGGCGGTGCCATCGGGAATTTTGAATTGACCCATTCAATTTGTATTTGGCTTATATCAACGCCCAAAGCATCGGCTGCAATTTGGGTGAGGATGGTGGCCGAACCTTGCCCGTTATCAGAAACCGAACTTTGGATGAGCACTTTTCCATCATCAAAAATTTTCAAGCTTGCTTCTGATGGTGTTCGTTCTGATTTGTAAATGCCCGCGCTCATTCCGGTTCCAACCAAAAATTCTCCGTTTTGGGTAGAACCTGGAAGCAGGTTTCGTTGCTGCCAGCCAAATTTTTTGGCACCAATCCGGTAACATTCTTTTAAATGATTGCTCGACCAAGGCACGTTTTTGTTGAGGTCGGTTTCCGCAAAATTCTTCAGCCTAAACTCCAACGGATCCATTTTTAATTGATAAGCCAGCTCATCCACCGCAGATTCCATGGCAAAAGAACCGCTCGTTTCGCCGGGGCCGCGGGCAGGGCAAGGCGTATTGACATCCAAGGGAACCAACTTGTAAACCGAATTTAAGTTGGCAGTATTATACATGGATTTTGTGGGATCCAAAATGCGCTCCATAAACTGCTCGTACCGGGAAGTTAAACCGTAAGCTTGGTGGTTGATGCCGAGGATTTTTCCTTCCGCATCCGCACCGATATTGTACTTTTGAACGGAATGCGGCCGGTAACCAACCATATTAAAAACCTGCTCGCGCGATAAGGCAATTTGTACCGGCCTTTTCACTTTTTTTGCGCCCAGCACAGCCGCCATTTCGTGCGGCCACATACGCGAAGAACTGCCAAAAGCACCGCCAACAAAAGGCGCATGGACGTGTACGTTTTCAGGTTTCAGGTCGAAATATTGCGCAAACTGCTGCTGCGTGGTTTTAACAGACTGCGTTTTATTAAAGATAAACAAATGCCCGCCTTCCCAATAAGCCGTTGCCGCGTGCGGTTCCATCGCGTTGTGCACCTGGATCGGCGTTTGGTATTCTTGCTCCAAAATAACAGGCGCCTGTTTCCAGGCACTTGCGTTGCCGCGCGAATAATCGGATGGTTTGTCCGGTTTTACGGCAAATTCCAATTGCTTTTCCATATCGGTTTCGTGCGCTTCTTCTTCATATCGAACCAAAACCAAAGTTGCTGCGTATTGTGCCAGTTGCAAATTAGCTGCAATAACCATCGCAACTGGCTGCAAATTGAAACGGACCTGATCGTTTTGAAAAGGCTTAAACTCGTTTCCCGAAAAAATCGGAATGGCCGAAGCCGGACTTATATCGCGACCAGGGACTTCGGGCGAATTTAAATGGCTGATGACCGCCAACACGCCGGGCAGTTGTTCGGCCTGCTGGCTGTTGATCTCCAAAATACGGCCTTTGGCAATTTTACTGCTGATAATTACGCCGTAAGCCAAATCTTTTAAATGATATTCGGCCGCGTATTTTGCTGTTCCGGTAACTTTCTCCAAGCCTTCAACCCGTTTGATTGGTTTTCCGACAAAGCCTTGCGATGTATTAGTGGGGTTCATGTTTGGTTGGATAATTTGTTTTTAAAATAGATTACCTGCAATTTTTGGCGATGCTTCTTTTATCGCCTAAAAATTGGGACCGGGCTGAAAATTTGAACTTTTTGCTTCAACCTAAAACAAACTGATCAACATTAGTTCTTGAACGGATGCTGTTTTTATCGGCATAAAATTATTCAACAAAAAAATTACCGAACACAGCCAGCCATTTCCTGTTATATAAGGGCGTTCAAAATCAGCGCAGCAAAAAACAATATGGAAAGAACAAATAACCCGGTTTGGTTTATCACCGGTTGCTCCACCGGTTTTGGCCGGGAGTTGGCCAGGCTGGTTTTGGCCAGGGGCTGGAATGTGGTGGTTACGGCGAGAAAAACAGATCAAATAAAAGATATTGCCGAAGGGCACGAAAACGCTGCGCTGGTTTTGCCGCTGGACGTAAACGATAAAGCGCAGGTTTTGGCCGCCGTGGCACAAGCCGAAGAAACTTTTGGCAAAATTGATGTACTGGTTAACAATGCCGGTTACGGTTATTTCAGCAGCATTGAAGAAGGCGAGGAAGAAAAAATCAGGGCGCAGTTTGAAACCAATGTTTTTGGGTTGATCAGCATGACGCAAGCCGTTTTGCCGGGGATGCGCAAAAACCGAAAAGGGCATATCGTCAATTTTTCTTCTATCGGCGGACTGCGGGCTTTTATGGCAACCGGTTTTTATCACGCCACGAAATTTGCGGTAGAAGGTTTGTCAGAATCTTTGGCGCAGGAATTAGAACCGTTGGGGATTAAAGTGTTGATTGTTGAACCCGGGCCTTTCCGTACCGATTGGGCAGGCCGTTCCACTTCGCGCACACCTGTTGAAACTGCGGATTACGAAAGTACCGTTGGCGCGAGGATGGCCGCAAGCCAAAACGGAAGCGGTAAACAACAAGGCGATCCGGTGCGTGGCTGCGAAGCAATTATCAAAGCGGTAGAAGCTGAAAACACACCTTTGCGCTTGTTGCTGGGCGAACCGGCTTACCGCATGGCCATAGAAAAAATTGATTTGCTAAAAGTGAATTTTGAAGCCTGGAAAGAAGTAACCTTAGGCGCAGATTTCCCGGAAACGGAAAGATAAACGCAAGTTTTGTTGTGGTGATACAACTTTTTCAATCACAACTTTTCGTAATTTTAGGTTCGATACCTTTATTTAAAAAACGCCTGTTTTCCCCTATGATAAACATCAAAACCCAAGCTTTGCTGGCCGGACTTACCTTGCTGGCATCAATTTGTGCCTGTAAAAACAGTACCGGAAATTTGGCCGATAACCAGCCGGACACCAGTAAAACCAGTGCGCCGGTGGAAACGAAAAGCCCCAACAGTGATTACAAACCTGCTTTTGTCGGGCAAACACGCGCGCCAGGCGTAACAACCAAAACAGCGCTGTCAATCTCGGTTATCAACAGCGATCTGCAACAGCCTTGGGCAATTTGCCTATTGCCAGACGGACGTTTTCTGATCACCCAAAAAGCAGGAAACATGTTGATTTTGACTGCTGATGGCAAACAGGACAAAAAAATAACCAATTTGCCAGCTGTGCTGGCCGAAGGGCAAGGCGGTTTGCTGGATGTAAATATTGACCCAAATTTTGCTTCCAACAGAACCATTTTTTGGGATTATGCCGAAAAAACTTCCAATGGTTCTTTGCTGGCGGTTGCCAAAGGAAAACTATCGGCCGATGAAAGCAAGCTGGAAAATATCCAGGTAATTTATCGCGCAAACCCTGCTTACAATGGCTCTTTGCAATATGGTTCGCGTATTGTTTTTGACAAACAAGGCAACCTGTTTGTAAGTACCGGCGAACGCGGCTCTAACGATATCCGTGTAAAAGCGCAGGATTTATCGGCCGCTATTGGTAAAGTATTGCATCTAACCCCTGAAGGAAAACCTGTTGCCAACGGCCCTTTTGCCAATACGCCGAATGCCCTTCCCGAAATTTTTGCTTATGGGTTGCGCAACCCGGAAGGCATGGTGATGAACACCGAAACCGGCGAACTATGGGAAGATGAATTTGGCCCACGCGGCGGCGATGAGGTTAACATTATCCGTGCTGGGAAAAATTATGGCTGGCCGCTAGTTACTTATGGCATCGAATACAGCGGCGATAAAGTAGGCGAGGGCATCCAGCAAAAAGCTGGTATAGAACAACCAATTTATTATTGGGACCCCAGCATTTCGCCATCCGGAAGTACGTTTTACAACAGCGATGCGATTGCCGAGTGGAAAGGCAACTTGTTTCTGGGCGCATTGGGCGGCTCGCATATTGCGCGTTTGGTGATAAAAGACAACAAAGTGGTGGGCGAAGAAAGGCTACTGGCCGATAAAAACGAACGTTTCCGGGCTTTGGCCGAAGGAAAAGACGGGGCGCTTTATGCCGTAACCGATAACGGAAAATTATACCGGATTGGGAAGAAATAACAGGAGGTAAAAACAGTATCAGGAATTGATGATGCTGTTTTTATCGGGTAAAAATCAGTGAAGGGCTTTTACCTTTGGTGGCGTCAATATAAGTTTATTTTATTATGGTAATTTAAATTAAGCTTTGATGCTTGCTTCTATAATTATTTTTACTGCTTAATTTACAGGGTCTGGCGGGGCAGGGTGGGCCGGGTTATAAACGGCAACGGCAACACGCGAATCAGCGCAGCCATAATATAAAAACCACTTTTTTTGAAGGTAGGCCATGCCTTCGATAAACACAGTGCCGTTTACGTATTGACCGCTTTTTTCGAATGCTTCCATCGGCCTTAAAAATGGCACGTCTAAGCGGGCCAGTGGTTTTGCCGGGTCGTTTTTGTCAAACAAAGCCTGCCCGGCACAATAAGAATTTGCATTGAAACGTTTGTCGCCATCACTGCCGGCCTTGTTTTTGCCGTTGTAAAACAGGATGATCCCTTTATCCGTCAACAAAGCAGGCGGCCCGCATTCGGTCAGTTCGCTATCGAAATAGCCTTTTCTGGGCGAGATCAGTTCTTTGAGCGTCCCGTCTTGGTTTGTTACCGGTTCCCAATCTATCAAATTGGCAGAAGTTGCCGCATAAACGTGCAGTTCGCCCCAATACATCCAATATTTTCCGTTAATTTTTGTGATAACCTGTTTATCCCCAACAAGTTTGGTCAATATCGAAGCTGATTTATGTGGAATATTTAAAAACTTTCCCTGGTAGGCATCTTCAAAAATCGGCCCGTGTTTTGTCCAGTTTTTCAAATCCTTTGATGTTGCCACGCCAAGCCTTGGGGTTTCCCGGTTCCATTGCGTATAAAACACCACGTACGTGCCGTTTTCTGTAACGGCAACCCGCGGGTCTTCGCAGCCGCCGGGCCATTCGTACTTTTTCTGGGCATCGTTGGCAGGGTAAAAAACCGGTGTTTTGCTCCTTTTAAAATGAAAACCATCCGAACTTTCTGCATAACCCAGCCTGGAAGTGCGGAAACCGATGCCAACGCCGGATTTGTCTTCCGACCGGTACAAAACCACAATTTTACCATTGATAATTGCAGCCGCCGGGTTAAAAGTATCGTTGGATTCCCAGGCAACGGCTTTTTTCAAGATCGGGTCCATAAATCTCGCACTGGAATCAGGGGAGATTATCGGGTTTATGCCAGCCGGCCTTTTAAAACCGCCAAAAGCCCAATCGGGCAATTTGTTCTGTTGCGCGCTCGCGCTGCTGGCTATCCATAAAAAACCAATTAAAATTTGGACAGGCTTTGTAAAACTTTTCATCATTTCCATTTTATTTTCTGTATTTCAAAATAAAGGTTTTGTTTAAATATTGCCCATGCTTCTTTTACCACCTAAAAATCATTGTTTTTTTGTGGTTTCTGTAGCCATATAATTCAATACCAAATTTATGGGCATAAAAGAAGCATTGGCATTTTTTCTTGGATAAAGTTAAACCGGCCCAAACCATTACAGCTTTCAATTTAATAACCCATTGGTTCCGGCCCAACAATTTCGGCAATACCGATAATTGTTTTTACAAAGATCCGCCTTCAATCAACTTAGATTCTATGCTTAATTCTTGTGCCACAGTGTTGCCTGCTATACAAGCCAGCATCCTGCTGAAAGCCAACTTGCCTAATTTATGGCCGCTGGTTTCTGTGTAACTGATCTCCGGGTAATATATTTTAGGCAAATAGCCGTCGCTTATCGTGATAATGCCTACATCTTTTGGAATCCTCAACGCTAATTTCTGCACGGCTTTCATTGCCCCGGCCAAAATCTCATCGCTCATGCAAAAAACAGCATCCGGTTTGCTTTGCCCGGCAAAAGCTTCGAGCACAATTTGAAAAGCTTCTTCGGTATTACCGGCATGAAAAGTAAAAATTTCTGTACCGGCTTTATGTTTTTTGAAAGTATCGGTATAGCTCTTTAAACGCCTTTTGGTGATAGAAAGGTTTTTATTTCCAAATATAGATAAAACAGCTAATTTTTTCTTCAGGATCAACGCTTCTGCCGCCATGCTTGCTGCCAAACCATCTGCCACACAAACTTTGTTGCAGGCTTCAAAAGCGGGCACTTTGTCAAAAAAAATAACGGGGATATGTTGGTTTTCTAATTTTAAAAAACTTTGAATATCTTCTGTTTTTGAAGTAATGGCCGCAAACACGCCGCTCACCCGGTTTTGTTTGCATTTTTTCAGGTTTTCCTGTTCCAAAACCGGGTCATCCCCGGATTGCAGGATAATAACAGAATAGCCAAACCGCCGGGCTTCTTCCTCTACCGAGCTGATGAAAGAATGATAGAAGTAGCTGGAAATAGCAGGAATGACAATGCCAAATTCCTTGCTGTTGTTGGTGCGCAAATGGATGGCATAGGCATTTGGTTCATATTCTAAAACGGTAGCCAGCTCTTTCACTTTCGTGCGTGTTTCTGCGGATATGTCGGGATGGTCTTTTAAGGCCCTGGAAATAGTGGACACGCTTAAATTAAGCATATCTGCCAACTTTTTTAAAGTTACTTCAGGTTTCATAGGCTAATGGGCATGTAAAGGTAGAAGTTTTAAACAACAAACGTTTGCGAAAACGGGTGTTGAAGAAATACGACAAAGCCATTGTAAAATTATTGTTGCTTTTTCTATCTTCGAGGCACCAATTATTAGGTTAATTTAACAGCTTTTTAAACAACAATACGAATACCCTTCCGGCTTTTTATGGCCGTGAGTTTTGTTTTTATAAAAATTTATACCATAACTTTTTACCATAAACAAATTATAACATGGGCATTTTTAATGGGTTTATCGTCATCCCTGTACTGCTGCAAAACCTAACCCTGCCTTTGCCGGGTTACGGCCGGGCAAAGGTTCTGTTCATGCTGTTCCGTCAGCAGGCTTTTGCTTGCGTTGGCTGCCATATCTGTAATTAAACTTAAAAAAAATGAAAAAAAACGCTTACCTAACCCTATTCCCGCAATGAAATTACAGGTATAAAAACAGTATGCTTCTTTTACCTTGTAATAATTATTAAACCAATTAAACCCAACTTTATGAAATTAAAACAACTACTCCAACTTGGTTTTTTTGCCCTGATTTGCTTTGTTGTACAGCCGGCAATGGCACAAAACAAAACGATTATTGGTAAAGTAACCGACAGTAAAGACAATTCTGCCTTAATAGGCGTATCCATTATTGTAAAAGGTTCTACCACGGGTACCAACACCGATGCAAGCGGCAGTTTCAGGATCATGGTCCCAGCTTCTGCCACTACTTTGGTGGTTTCGTATATCGGTTATACCTCCAAGGAGGTTTCCATTCCGGCGTCAAACAACGTTAATGTTACCTTAACGTCAACAACTAATGCCTTAAATGAGGTGGTAGTTGTGGGTTACGGTACGCAGCGCGTAAAAGATGCAACAGGTTCTGTGGCTTCGTTAGGCCCTAAGGATTTTAACAAAGGTATTATATCCACACCCGACCAATTGATACAAGGCCGGATAGCAGGTGTTCAGGTAACTCCGTCAAGCGGAGAGCCAGGTGGCAGTGCATCTATCAACATCCGTGGTACTGGTTCAATCAGGGCTGGTAATGATCCTTTGTATGTAATAGATGGAGTTCCTATCACTAACGACACCTATTCGGGATCGGGCGCTACAACAGGCTCTCTTGGTTCATCATCAGCAAGAAGCCCGCTTTCATTTTTAAACCCTGCCGATATTGAAAATATATCTGTTTTAAAAGATGCCTCTGCTTCTGCTATTTATGGGTCTCGTGGTGCAAATGGTGTTGTATTGATAACTACCCGTAAAGGCCGGGCAGGGCAGGGAATACAGTTTTCAGCTAATACCACTGTCGCCACTACCGCAAACAGATATAAGTTATTAAATGCTTCACAATTTGTACAAGCAGTTAACGGCATTGGTGCCGATGCATCAGCGATCAATAAAGGGGCAAACGTGGATTACCAGAAAGAAATTTTTCGTACTGCACTGTCTCAAAGCTATACTTTAGGTTTTGGCGGTGCAAATAAACAAGGTTTTACTTACAGGGCTTCTTTTGGGTACGACGATCAGAACGGTATTGTTAAAAAATCAGCTTTAAAGCGTTTAACCGGCCGTATAAATGCATCGCAATCTTTATTTAAAGATGTGCTAAAGTTTGACCTGAACTTTTTAGCATCAAACGTAAAAGATACATACGCACCAATTACAGACAATGCAGGGGCGCAGGGAAGTTTGATAGGGGCGGCATTAACACTTAACCCAACCTATCCGGTAAAAAACACTAATGGGACTTATTTTTTTGACGGCAGTAACCGTAACCCGGTTGCCATGCTAAACCAAATAGATGATAAAGATAATATTGACAGGTATTTGGGAAATTTTGGTGCTACCTTAAAGTTATTTAAAAATTTAAGCTATAGGGGGACTTTTGGAAACGATTATTCCACATCTTTAAGAAAAACCTTTTACGATCCAAATTTAGCAGGTTATACAGAATCAGACAACGTAAGGGGGCAATCAATTGCTGCAATCTCTGGTAGCGGCCGTGGGCAACTACAGTATGTTACCTTAAGTTCACAAATTACAGAGCATACTTTAAATTACGATAAAAGATGGACAGACAATAGTGCTTTAACAGTTTTAGGAGGTTATTCTTACCAAGTATTTAAAAACTTTGGCCGTAATGATGTCAGGTCGAATACATCTACTCCAAATGTGTTGGTAAAAGATATTAACGACTTTACCACAAAGCTTCCTATCTATGGCGATTCAACAAAATATGAGCTTCAGTCATTCTATGGCCGGGCTAATTATTCCTACAAAGACCGCTATTTGGTTACTGCAACAGTACGTACAGATGGTTCATCTAAATTTGGTGCAAACCACAAATATGCTACCTTTCCTGCTTTGGCAGTAAAATGGAAAATAATGAATGAAAGTTTTGCCCCAAAAAATTTATTTGATGATCTAAGCCTGCGTTTAAATTATGGTAAAACAGGTAACCAAGAGTTTCCAGCTTATCAATCCCTTGCCGTAAACCAGTATAATTTTGGTAGCAATAGTACAACTTTATTGTACTCGCCAAATCCTGACCTGAAATGGGAAACTTCAACCCAATATGGTGCAGGCATTGATTTTGCAATCTTAAAAGGCAGGTTAACAGGTAGTATTGATTATTTTAACAAAAATGGAAAAGACCTTTTATTCTTTCAATATTTTTCAGCTCCTGCGCCTTCTCCGGGACAATGGATCAATTTACCGGGCAATAATATAAACAAAGGGCTTGAATTAGGTTTAAATTTTGCTGCTGTACAGGGCAATAAGTTTACTTGGGATGTAGCGTATAACATGACCATCTTAAAGAATACAGTAAAAAACTTTGCCCAACGTGTAGTTAATACAGGTGCAATAAACGGGCAAGGCTTATCAGGTGCGTTTTCTCAGGTAATACAAAACGGTTACCCGCTGTTTACGTTTAAAGTAGCCCAATATAATGGTTTGGATGCGAAAGGGTTTGCAATTTATCCTAATGGTATTGATGCGGCTACTTTGCAAGGGAGCGCTTTGCCTAAGTTTACCGCAGGTTTAACCAACAACTTTAGTTACGGTAAATGGAATTTAAGCTTTTTCCTAAATGCTGCAACTGGTTTCTACGTATATAACAATACAGCCAATGCTTATTTTTACAGAGGCAACTTAGTAACTGGCCATAATGTAACAACCGACGTGGCTTTTACTAATGAGAATGCGTTAAACTCAGGACAAGTATCAACACGCTGGCTTGAAAAAGGGGATTTTCTACGTCTTTCGAATGCTACGCTGGGTTATACATTTAATTTAAACAACAGTAAAACTTTCAAAACTTTAAGGTTAAACCTAACTGGCCAAAATTTACTTCTGATCACCAACTATTCTGGTCTTGACCCTGAAATTAATACTAATAAGCAAATCAACAACGTACCTTCAAGAGGAATAGATTACACTTCTTACCCTAAAGCACGTACAATTACATTTGGTTTAAACGCAGGTTTTTAAATACATGAACATGAAAAATTTAACATCGAAAATAGGAATAGTCGCTATGGCAGGACTTGTACTTACTGCCATAAGTTGTACCAAGTTGAACGAAGAACTTTATGGGTCAAAATCAGTTTCCACTGGTGGCGCAGGCTCTGCTTCTGATTTGAACGGTGTATATGCCCAGTTAAACGGGCAAACAAACCAGGCAAATACCTATGCTTTGCAAGAGCACCCAACCGACGAAATGATGGGGCCAACCAGAGGTACAGATTGGGGCGATTTTGGGGTGTGGCGTAAATTACATACACACACCTGGGATGCTTTTCATCAACAGGTGAGCGATACTTGGGATGAATTGAACACTGGTGTTTACCGCGCAACACAAGTAATCAATACCTCAGGTGTTTCTACTCAAAATAAAGCGGAAGCGAGTTTTTTAAGGGCTTATTTTATGTTCCAAGTCGTTGATTTATATGGTAAGGCTCCCTTTAGGGATCCGGCAGCTTCTTCTGATGCAAACCCGATTGTTTACAACCGCAGCGATGCCACAGATTTTATAATCAAAGATTTAGAATATGCAGACACTAATTTAGGTACTGCTGCTGTTGCAGGGCATGCAAGCAAAGCCGCAGCAGACGCATTGTTGGCCAAAGTTTATTTAAACAAGGCTGTTTACAAAGCTTCTAACGTTGGCGGGCCTTTTACTTTTGTTGCAGACGACATGAACAAAGTTATTACTTATGCAAATAAAGTAATAGCTGCCGGCTATAAATTAGCAGGCCCGGGCAAATACTTTGATAATTTCTCCTGGAACAATTCAACCCTTAGCCAGGAAATTATATTAGGTTTGGTTAATACATCCACAAATGCCCCTGCCAATGCACACAACCGGTGGCGGATGGTTATGCACTACAACCAAAGCCCAAGCGGTTGGAACGGTTTTACCACGCTTGCTGATTTTTACAAAACATTTGAACCTAAAGATGAACGTATAGGCGGATCGTACCCGGGTTTAACTAACCTAAACGGTTTAACAACCGGGTTTTTATTGGGTCAGCAATACGGCCCAGGCCATGTTGCCTTAACTCAAAGAAACGGTTCCCCATTAATTTTTACACCCAATGTTGATTTAAATTATTCTACCGAAGCACAAGGTATCAGGGTGATCAAATACTTTCCTCAACCAAAAGCCGATGGTTCTGTAAATGATGATTATGCAACCAATACGTATGTTATCTTGCGGTATTCAGATGTGTTGTTGATGAAGGCCGAAGCTATTATGAGAGGCGGAACGGACCCTAACGGACAAACCGCACTTGCAATAGTTAACAACATTAGAACAACACGCGGGGCAAGTGAATTAACCGCACTTGATGCCAAAGCTTTATTGGCCGAAAGAGGCCGCGAATTGTATTGGGAAGGCTGGAGAAGGAACGACCAGATTAGATTTGGAACATTTAACGACCCTGTTGACCAGCGTCCTTCAGCATCTGATAAATCACGTACTGTTTACCCAATTCCACAACGTGCAGTTGACTCTAACCCTAATCTTACACAAAACCCGGGATATTAGTCATATTTATAAAATCAACATATAGTGTATGCTTCTTTTATGCCATTAAAAACAGTAAAGGTTGCAAGCATCAAAAATTGGTTTTTGAAACAACAAAAAAACAGTGCTAAAAGAAGCATCGCCCTGCTTCTATAATTCCCTTTTAAATTTATTTTTGATTATATAAACGTAGCGGTAACACCGCTACGTTTATTATTATAGATGATGCCAAAGAAGATTCTTAGTTGTGTTTTTGCTGTATTATTGTTTGCTTTTAGCGCTTGTCATCCCGGTAAAAAGAACACTTTATTTTCCTTACAAGACAATGGAAACATAGGCATTGATTTTGTAAATACGGTTACCGAAACAGACCAAACCAACGTATTTACCTTCCGCAACTTTTACAACGGCGGCGGCGTGGCCATCGGCGACGTAAACAATGACGGGCTGAACGATGTATTTTTAACTTCCAACCAAAACGGCAACCAGCTTTACCTAAACCAGGGCAACTGGAAATACAAAAAAGTTACCGATGCAGCAGGCGTTAAAGGCACCAAATACTGGAGTACCGGCGCAACGATGGTTGATATCAATGGCGATGGCTGGCTGGATATTTATGTTTGCCACAGCGGCATTAAGCCGGGAGATTTGCGCGGAAACGAACTCTTCATCAACCAGCACAACGGCACTTTTAAAGAAGAGGCCGAAAAGTACGGTTTGGTTGACGGCGGCTTATCTACCCAAGCCATTTTTTTTGATCTGGACAATGATGGCGACTTGGATTGCTTCGTTTTAAACAATTCTTTCCGGCCAATCGGTTCTTTTGATTTTAGCTCTAATTTGAGAAGCGTGGTTGATAAACTGGGTGGCGCACGTTTGTACCGAAATGATAACGGCCACTTCACCAACATCACCAAAGAAGCCGGCATTTACTCCAGTGATATTGGCTTTGGCCTGGGTGTTTCGGTGGTTGATATTAACCAGGACGGCTACCCGGACATTTATGTTTCCAATGATTTTTTTGAGCGTGATTATTTATACATCAACCAAAAAAACGGGACTTTTAAAGAAGATATCCAGGCCGAAACCGGCCATTTAAGTCTGGCTTCGATGGGTTCTGATATTGCAGACATCAACAACGACGGCCAGTACGATATTTTTACCACCGAAATGTTGCCCGAAGGCGATCTGCGGTTAAAAAAGATGACTTCTTTTGAATCGTACGATGTGACCAAGCTAAAACAACACGATGGCTATTATAACCAGTTTATGCAAAACTGTTTGCAGCTAAACAACGGCGACAATACTTTTTCTGAAATTGCTTTTGCCAGCGGTGTTGCCGCAACCGATTGGAGCTGGGGCGCTTTAAGTTTTGATATGAACAACGACGGCTGGAAGGATATTTTTGTTTCCAACGGCATTTATAAGGATTTGACCGACCAGGATTACATCGAGTTTTTGGGCAACCGCGAAAACATGGACAAAGTGAGCGAGAAAAAGAAGTTTAACTTTCGTGATTTTACCGACAAAATGAAATCAACACCGCTTCCCAACTACGGCTTTTTAAATAACCAAAACCTCACTTTTACAAACAAAGCCACAGATTTTGGTCTGGACCAGCCTTCGTTCAGCAACGGTGCTTCCTACGCCGATCTGGACAACGACGGCGATAACGACCTGGTGGTGAACAACGTGAACATGCCGCCCTTCATCTACAAAAATAATACCGATAAAAACAGCAACCATTACTTGCAGGTAAAACTGCAACAGCCAGGTTTAAACCGTTTTGGCATCGGTACAACCATCAAAATCTTCAACAAAAACACTTCCCAAATTTATTATAACCAGCCAACCCGGGGTTTCCAAAGTTGTACCTCGCCCAATTTATTGACCATTGGTTTGGGCAAAAATACTAATGTTGATTCGGTGCAAATCATCTGGCCGGGCGGCAAATACCAAACCGTTAAAAACTTGAAAGCCAACAAATGCTACGCGTTTTACGGCAAAAATGCCACTGCCCAGTACAACTTCAAAAAAACACCGATAAAAACAGTATTGAAAGAAAGCACCAAAAGTTTGTTCGATAGCATACCGAAACATACCGAAGACGATTTTATTGATTTTGATAACGAGAAGCTGATGCAGCAAAGGCTTTCGATGGAAAACCCGTTTATGGCAGCCGGCGACATCAACAAAGATGGTTTGCAGGATTTTTATTTTGGCAGTTCCAAAGGCACGGCAGCCGCGATTTATGTGCAGCAAAAAAGCGGGAAGTTTAAAAAATACATTCCGGAGGATTTTGAAAAGCAATCGTACTTAGAAACGGCAGGGGCAGCCTTTGGCGATTTTGATGGCGATGGCGACGAGGATTTAATAATCGGCATTGGCGGAAATGAGGACGAAGCAGGAACGCCCATTTACTTTCCCCGTTTTTTTGAAAACGATGGCAAAGGCAATTTCCACCGAAATACAGAAAAAACAATTCATGCTGCCGTTAATGCTTCCGTAGTTATTGCCTGCGATTATGATAAAGACGGCGACCTGGATTTGTTTATCGGCGGCAGGAGCGTTCCCGGAACTTATGGTTCGTCGCCCAATTCTTATGTTTTCCAAAACGATGGAACCGGTCATTTTAAAGATGTTTCCAAAGAAGTTTTAGGCGGAAATACCAAATTAGGCATGGTTACGGCATCCAAATGGGTGGATATAGATAAAAATGGTTACCCGGATTTGATCATTGCTGGCAACTGGATGGGCATCAAAAAACTGATGAACAACCACGGGAAATTTACCCAAGACAAGCAATTGGAAAATTACAAAGGCTTGTGGTGCAGCCTGGAAGTTGCCGATGTGGATGGCGACGGCAATTTGGATATTATTGCCGGTAACCTCGGTTTAAACTCCAAATTCCGTGCTTCGGCTAATGAACCAATGAAAATTTACATCAAAGATTTTGACGGAAACGGAACGCGGGAATGTGTTACTTCAATGTATAAAACCGACCATGTGGAATATACGCTGAACATGCGCCAGGATTTGGTTGGGCAAATGCCTTTGTTTAAAAAGCGTTTTTTACGGTACGAAAATTATGCTGGCAAACCATTTAAAGAAGTTTTTACAGAGGATATGCTTAACCAGGCCGAAACACATGAAGTGAACGATCTCGCTTCGGCCGTTTTTATCAATGACGGAAAAGGCCATTTCATCTGCAAGCCTTTTCCTTTTCGAGCGCAACTGTCGTGCATCAACACCATTTTGTGCGATGATATTGGCGGTAGAAAAACCATGCTGATGGGCGGTAACTTTTACGGTTTTAAACCTGAGATTGGCCGTTTGGACGCCTGCTACGGGCTTTTTTATCAATACAATAAAAGCGGTTTTACTTATGCAGAACCGGCAAAAAGCGGTTTAAAATTAAACGGACAAGTGCGTTCATCTTTAATCATCAAAAATAATAAAGGCGGCAAATATTATCTTTTCGGGATTAATGACGAGCCGTTAAAGGCGTTTCAGTTGCAGTAGGAATGGCAATCAGCGGTCAGCTATCAGCATTCAGCTCACTGCAATTCGCTTACCTGTTTTTACCCGATAAAAGAAGCATCGGCATAGTAAATAAAACTTAAACAAACCGTAAAATTAACAGCAATACATGCAACGATATTTATTGATCTTCGGTTTACTGTTACTGGTTTGCTGCTCCTGCAAAAAGCAAAAAGCGGGCGAAACGGTATTTAAGCTGTTGCCGCCTTCGCAAACCAATATCAATTTCGTTAATAAAAACACCGCTACAGATTCGGTCAATATTTTGGATTACCTGTATTTCTACAACGGTGCCGGCGTTGCTTCAGCCGATTTTAACAACGATGGTTTGGCCGACCTGTATTTTGTATCGAACCAGGAATCCAACAAACTTTATTTAAACAAAGGCAATTTAAAATTTGAAGACATCACCGCAAAAGCGGGCGTGGCCGGAACCGGAAATTGGAAAACCGGCGTAACGATTGTGGATATCAACAACGACGGCTATAAAGACATTTACGTTTCGGTGGTTGCCAATTACAAAGGTTTTAAGGGAAAAAACCAGTTGTACATCAACAACCATGATCTCACTTTTACCGAAAGTGCGGCCAAGTACGGGCTTGATTTTGCCGGTTTTTCTACCCAGGCTTCATTTACCGATTATGATAAAGACGGCGATTTGGATATGTTTTTGCTCACTTCGTCCGTCCACAGCAACGATACTTACGGCGATTCTACCCAACGGTTTAAATATAGCCACGATGCTGGCGACCATTTATTCAGGAACGATAACGGGCATTTTACCGATGTAACCAAATCTTCTGGTATTTATGCCGCACCTATTGGTTACGGTTTAGGCGTGAGTGTGGGCGATTTGAACAATGACGGCTGGGACGATATTTATGTGAGCAACGATTTTTTTGAGCAGGATTATTATTACGTAAACCAGCATAACGGCACCTTTAAAGAGCAGTTAAAAAGTGCATTTGGGCATACCAGTTTGTTTTCAATGGGCAATAGTTTGAGCGATGTGAATAAAGATGGTCAGTTGGATGTGCTGACGACCGACATGCTGCCCGAAAACATCAAAGACCTCAAATCCACCATCAACGATGAACCGCTGGATATTTACAACCAGGAAGTAAACAGTGGTTTTTATTATCAGTACTCTAAAAACTGCCTGCAAATAAATGTGGCCAACGGCAAAAAGTTTATGGACATGGGTTTGTACGCCGGTGTTTCGGCAACGGACTGGACATGGTCGCCGTTGGTGCAGGATTTTGATATGGATGGGCGCAAAGATTTGTTTTTCTCCAACGGCATCAAAAAACGGCTCAACGATATGGATTACCTCAAGTACCTGGGCGAGCCGGGCTTTACCAGGGACTTTTTGGCAAACAGGCGTTTTGACCGGGATAAGATTGACAAGATGCCGAACGGTGCCGTCC
>CAXTKQ010000086.1:0-13983 GCA_964244955.1 uncultured Sphingobacteriaceae bacterium
GCTAAAAGCGCCGCAAACCAATTCGTACTGATCGTCCATCCGCGCCGCAATGCGATGGACAGCACCGATAAACGCGCCCTGGCCGCCGCCAATCATTCCTAATTTTAACCTCATCATTACAGTTTAGGAAAGTGCCCAGGCTTTATCGCCTTTTTTATAGGGATAATTGCCATCGTATTTTCCGGGTATAGGCATATAACGCAAAGCTTTGGTAGCGCCAACCTCGGAAGTAAAATAGCCCAGCATGGTCAGCTCTTTCATCATCCTGAAATAATGGTTCGGGTCTTCCTTTTTCTTTGTTTTTTGATACGCCTTTTGCTCGTTGTCCAGCTCAACCAGCAAAGCGGTGCGTTGCTGCGGGCTGCTTTCCATAAATTTTTTGCCGTGCTTTTTCTGGCTGGCGTTATCTATTTGCGACAAACCTTTGGTAAACACTTTCTGGTCTTCCGGCAAGTAACAATCCTTTACCATTGTAGCCATAAAACGGCCAATGCCGGCCGCTTTTGCACCAGGCGTACTGGTTGCCGGGAAAATGGTATCGCCAACTTCGTCCATAAAACCGATTTGATCGGTATTGAATAATTCGCTTACTTTTTCGGGTGTTGATTTACAACCGCTTTGCAAAAAAAACTCGGCCCCTAAAACCGTGCCGCCCAATAACCAGGCAACTTTTGTTATGGCTTCTCTTCTATCCATATTTTTGTGTGCTAAAAACAGTATTTAGGGCCTGTTTAAAATTTGTTCAATATATTTTCCAATGCTTCTTTTATCTTATAAAAAACCGTAAACATTTAGTTTTGGTTTATTGAGATTGATGCAGGCACCAATTTTTATAGGGTAAAAGAAGCATTGTCATTTTTTCTTGTGCAAATTTAAACAGGCCCATAAAGTATTTAATAATTAAAACTTATGCCCTCAGGCTCCAGCCCTGCCGGTATTCGCGTTTTACATATTGGTTTACATCGTCAAAATTGGTGATCTTCATGTTTTGGTTGTCCCAAAGCATTTTGATGTGGCCGCCTTTCAAATCATTTCCCCTTACCGCTAAATTGGCCATCAATAAAGCTTCTGTTAATGGCCCGGCTGATTCAAACGGCGAACTTAATTCTTTTTTGCCGTAACCTGCCAAACAACCTTCTACCCATTGGGCATAATGTCCGTTTGCTTGTCCGGGCACACGCGCAATGGTTTGCTTTACATGAACTTCGTTGGTACGTGATGTTGGCAACAACAAAGGGTTTTCTGAATATGTGCTGGCCATCATTTTCCCTTTGGTTCCGATGAACAAAATACCATTTCCGTCGTCTCCGAATTTCTCATTGGCCCCTAATTCTTCCGGCCTTTCCGGCTGAATGCCGCCATCCATCCAATGCAGGGTAATATCGCCTTTTGTTTTTTTGGTTTTAGGGAAAGTAAGCGTAACGTGGCTGGAAGGCGGACAGCTATCCGGGAAAACGCCGCGTTTAAATTCATCTACATAAACACTGCCTACGCTGGCCTGTACATCTTTTGCGTACTGCAAACCCAACACCCGGAAAGGTGCCTCTACCAAATGGCAGCCCATATCGCCCAAAGCACCGGTTCCGTAATCCCACCAGCCGCGCCAGTTAAAAGGGACTAATTTATCAACATAATTTTTTTCAGGGGCCGTACCTAACCATAAATCCCAATCCAGTTCTTTCGGGATTTCTGCTTTGGTGGTTGGCCACGGAATGCCTTGTGGCCAAACCGGGCGGTCTGTCCAGCAATAAACTGTATGTACATCGCCGATTACACCGGCATCATACCATTCGGCCAATTGCCTTGTGCCATCGTTTGATGAACCCTGGTTGCCCATTTGCGTAACCACTTTGTATTTTTTGGCCGCTTCTGTCAGCATACGGGCCTCATAAATATCATGGGTCATGGGTTTTTGTACATAAACGTGTTTGCCGTGCTGCATGGCGGCCAACGCAATAACGGCATGGTTATGGTCAGGGGTTGATACAGATACGGCATCAATGTTTTTTGCCTCCTTGTCAAACAGTTTGCGCCAGTCTTTATAATACTTTGCTTTAGGGAAACTGGCCACAGATTTTGCTGCGCGCCTGTCGTCCACATCGCATAAAAAACCAATTTCTGCTTTGCCGCTTTTATAAAAATTAGCAATATCGCTCTGGCCTTTTCCACCGGCGCCAACACCGGCAACAATCAGCTTATCGCTTGGTGCGGTATAACCTTTTCCGCCTAAAACAAAGCGGGGAACAATGGTAAAAGCGGCGACGGCAACAGCGGCATTTTTAATAAAAACACGCCGCGACTTGTCTTGCGGTTCTAAATGGTTTTCAGTCATGATTTTTATTCTTAATGGTTTGGTTTTGTTCTAATTTCAAAAGGAAGTTTAAGGTTTACTTCATTGAATTTTGATACTTCTTTTATCGCTATAAAAATGGCAAACGTTTGGTTTTTAGTTTATGCAATTGATGCAAGGGCCAAATTTTATAGGGTAAAAGAAGCATCGGCACCAATTTTTAAAATATCAAAAGACTTTTAACAAAGCTTAAACAGGTTTTAGGGTCAGGTAATATTCAGTTTTTTCATTTCGCTTACGGCATGGTCAACGGCACGGGCAGTTAGCGCCATGTAAGTAAGGGAAGGGTTTTGGCAGGCGGCAGAAGTCATGGCCGAACCATCGGTAACGTAAACGTTTTGGGCGTCCCAAACCTGGTTGTGCTTGTTCAACACCGAAGTTTTTGGGTCGAGGCCCATCCGCGCTGTACCCATCTCGTGGATGCCGCCGCCCATATTATAACCTCTGTTATAGGTTTGTACATCCTTTAAACCGGCTGCTTCCAGCATTTCTTTGGCATCCTGCATCATGTCAACGCGCATTTTTTGCTCGTTATCTTTGATGGTTGCGTCCATGGCCAAAACCGGCAGGCCCCATTTGTCTTTCTTGGTTTTGTCTAAGTAAGTGCGGTTTTCGTGGTAAGGCAAGGTTTCGCCAAAAGCGCCTAAGCCCATGGTCCATTGGCCTGGTTCGGTCAGTGCATCCTTAAATTCGCCGCCAATGTTCATTTCTGCAATGTCCCGGCTCCAGCCTTCGCGGCTTGCGCCGCCCTGATAGCCAAAACCACGGATATAATCCCTTTTATCGCCAAACAAATTACGGAAACGGGGAACATAAATCCCGTTGGCACGGCGGCCAAAATAGTATTTATCCTCAAAACCTTCTACCCGGCCATTGGCACCGCAACGGAAATGATGGTCCATTAAATTATGCCCAAGTTCGCCGCTGCTGCTGCCCAACCCATCTGGCCAAACATCGGTAGCCGAATTCATTAAAACCCAGGCCGAGTTTAAGGTTGAAGCATTTACAAATATCACTTTCGCTTTGTACTCGTAAGTCTGGTTGTTTTCGGCATCCAGCACTTCCACACCTGTGGCTTTCTTACTGTTTTTATCGTATAAAATTTTGGTTACGATAGAAAACGGGCGAACCGTTAACTTACCGGTTGCCACAGCTGCCGGCAAAGTAGAAGACTGCGTACTAAAATAGGCGCCGAAGTTGCAGCCCAGCCAGCATTTATTCTGATACTGGCAATTAGTCCTGTTTTTAAGCGGTTCGGTGATATTGGCGGTTCGGCCAATCACCATGTGCCTTTTATCTTTATAATGCGATTTGATACGTGCGGCCACATCTTTTTCAACCACGTTCATTTGCATGGCCGGCATATAATCACCATCGGGCAATTGCGGCAAACCATCACGGTTGCCACTAATGCCGGCGAATTTCTCCACATAACTATACCAAGGGGCCAAATCTTTGTACCGGATTGGCCAGTCAACCGCAATCCCATCCTTTGCGTTCGCCTCAAAATCGTAATCGCTCAAACGGTAAGATTGCCTTCCCCACATTAGTGAGCGGCCGCCAACATGATAGCCACGGAACCAGTCGAACGGTTTAACTTCGGTGTAAGGGCTTTCTTTTTCGTTCACCCAATAATCCAAATTACTTTCGTTCAAAGTATAATCCCTGGCCAAAACCGGGTAATCTTTGATCATTTCCTGGGTTTTGCCGCCGCGGTGCAGAAACTGCCAGGGTGCTTTGTTGACATTTACATAATCCTTAACGTGCTTGATATCTTTACCACGCTCTAACATAATTGTTTTCAGTCCCTTTTCCGTCAGTTCTTTGGCGGCCCAGCCACCAGAAATACCGGAACCAATTACAATTGCATCATACTCATTGCTGGCCATATATTTGAAAAATTAAAATAGGATAATTGGTTGTGCTGGCTAAAGTAGAAAAATGTTTTTCAAAAACTTCAATTTCTTAAAAACTTTACAAACATTTCTTTTCGGGCAAAACCAAATACCAAAAGTTAAACGCCAAACACTATTTACTTATGCCTGACCATGCTTTTTTTATATCTACTTTTCTTAGCTTACCTTTGCGTTAATTAAAATGAGCAAACACGGAAGAATATTGGTAGCCATGAGTGGCGGTGTAGACAGTTCTGTAGCGGCAGTGATGCTGCACGAGCAAGGCTATGAAGTGATTGGTTTGACCATGAAAACCTGGGACTATGCTTCTTCCGGCTCCAGTTCTAAAGAAACCGGCTGCTGTAGTTTGGATAGTATAAACGATGCACGCGCATTGGCAGTTGGTTATGGTTTTCCGCATTATATTTTAGATATCCGCAGCGAATTTGGCGGTTCCGTTATCAATAATTTTGTGGACGAATATTTGGCCGGCCGTACGCCAAACCCTTGCGTTTTGTGCAACACGTACATCAAATGGGAAGCGTTGCTAAAACGTGCCGACAAATTGGATTGCGAACTGATCGCAACTGGCCATTACGCCAACATCCGCCAGCAGGAAAACAGCCGGTATGTAATTTCCAAAGGCCGCGACGAGCATAAAGACCAATCGTACGTTTTGTGGGGCGTTTCGCAGAAGAATTTGGCCCGGACCCATTTTCCGTTAGGTTCTTTTACCAAAGCCGAAATTAAAAATATGGCGGTGGAAATGGGACAATTGGAATTGGCCAATAAAAGCGAAAGCTACGAAATTTGCTTTGTGCCCGATAACGATTATCGCGCTTTTTTAAAACATCAGGTAGAAGATTTGGAAGAACGCGTTGCAGGCGGAAACTTTGTTTTACAGGATGGAACCATTGTCGGCAAGCATCAAGGTTATCCGTTTTACACGATTGGCCAGCGTAAAGGTTTAGGTATTGCCTTGGGCAAACCGATGTTTGTAACTAAAATCGAACCAAATACGAATACCGTTGTTTTGGGCGAACAGGAAGACTTGGAAAGCAGCGAAGCCTGGGTACGCAATTTTAACCTGATCAAATACGATAACCTGCACCAAAGCGTTGAAGCAATTACAAAAATACGCTACAAAGACCAGGGCGCTTTGAGTACGGTTACGCAAATGAACGATCATTTAAAAATTGATTTTCACCACCGTGTTGCCGGTATTGCGCCAGGCCAATCGGCTGTGTTTTATGAGGGGAACGATCTGCTGGGCGGAGGGTTTTTAATTTAAGTTTCACCGATAAGGGATGCTTCTTTTACCGGTACTTTTTTAGTGTTTACAATTTGTTCTGTTTAATTTACAAAAATAAATATTGTAGTTAGCGCATTGTTGTGTTTCCTTTGCAAAAACTAAATTCCATTAATGGCAAAAAATTTACTCATTGTAGAATCTCCGGCAAAAGCCAAAACCATTGAAGGTTACCTTGGCAAAGATTTTACCGTAAAATCAAGTTACGGGCATATTCGCGACCTTATAAAATCCGAAGATGCCATTGATATTGCCCACGGTTTTGCACAGAAATATGAAGTTCCGGCGGATAAAAAGCAGGTAGTGAGCGAGTTAAAGAAACTGGCCAAAGAAGCCGACGTGGTATGGCTTGCTTCGGACGAGGACCGTGAAGGCGAAGCTATTTCCTGGCATTTGTTTGAAACTTTAGGCTTAAAAGATGCAACCACACGCCGAATCGTTTTTCATGAAATTACCAAACCTGCCATTTTAAAAGCTATAGAATCTCCCCGGAAAATAGATTACAACTTGGTTAATGCACAGCAGGCACGCCGCGTTTTAGACCGATTGGTAGGTTTTGAACTTTCGCCCGTGTTGTGGAAAAAGATTAAACCTTCCCTTTCTGCCGGCCGCGTGCAATCTGTTGCCGTGAGGCTGATCGTGGAACGCGAACGTGAGATCAACAAATTTAAACCGGAAGCCGCTTACCGCGTCATTGCTGTTTTTACCACCGGAAAAAACAAAGAGGTTTTTAAAGCAGAACTGTCCAACCGATTCGTGCAGCAAAGTGATGCCGAAAAGTTTTTGAGCGATTGTGCCGATGCCATTTTCAAGATCAGCAGTTTAGAGACCAGGCCATCAAAACGTGCCCCGGCTGCCCCTTTTACCACTTCCACTTTGCAACAGGAAGCCAGCCGGAAATTGGGTTTTTCGGTTTCGCGTACGATGTCTGTTGCGCAGCGTTTGTACGAATCCGGGAAAATTACTTATATGCGGACGGATTCCGTCAACCTTTCGGATACGGCTTTGGAGGCGGCATCCAAAGAAATCAAATCGGCCTACGGCGATAAATATTACCAGTTCAGAAAATACAAAACCAAATCGGCCGGCGCGCAGGAAGCGCACGAGGCTATCCGCCCAACTTATTTTAACCACCACACAACTGATGGGGAATCCGCAGAAGTCCGTTTATACGAACTGATTTGGAAACGTGCCATTGCCTCGCAAATGAGCGAAGCTTTGTTCGAAAAAACGACTGCTAAAATCAGTATCTCCACCCGAAAAGAAGAATTGGTTGCTAACGGCGAAGTGTTACGTTTTGATGGTTTTTTAAAAGTTTATTTAGAATCTTCGGACGAGGAAGAAGAAAACAAAGCCGATGACAACAGCGATAACGCGATTTTACCGCCGTTAGAAAAAGGCCAGCAACTAAACTTGCGCGATTTGAACGCGACCGAACGTTTTTCCCGCCCTCCCGCCCGAAACACCGAAGCTACATTAGTAAAACAACTGGAAGAACTGGGCATTGGCCGTCCTTCTACTTATGCGCCTACCATTTCGACTATCCAAAACCGCGGTTACGTAGTGAAGGAAGACCGCGAAGGAAAAACACGCAGTTTTAATGTGTTAACGCTGGCTAACAAAAAAGTAGTTAAAGAACAAAAAACAGAAATTACGGGTGCCGAAAAATCAAAACTGTTCCCAACGGATATTGGGATTGTGGTGAACGATTTTTTGGTGCAGCATTTTAACGGCATTGTTGATTATAATTTTACAGCGGTTGTAGAAAAAAAGTTCGACGAAATTGCACAAGGTTTGGAAGATTGGACCAAAATGCTGCACAAATTTTACGAGCCTTTTCATCAGGAAGTTGAAGACACGATTAAAACGGCCGACCGCACACGCGGCGAACGTGATTTAGGAATTGACCCAAAAAGCGGGAAAAAAGTTTCGGTGCGCATTGGCCGTTACGGCCCGTTTGTGCAAATTGGGGAAGCGGTGGAAGGTGAAGAAAAACCGGCTTATGCCAGCCTGCGTACCGGCCAAATGATCGAAACGCTAACGCTGGAAGAAGCAATGGAACTGTTTAAACTTCCGAAAAAAATCGGTGTGTTTGAAGATAAAGACATGACGGTTGCCATCGGAAAATTTGGCCCGTACATCCGCCACAACAGCTCATTTTATTCGTTGCCAAAAGGTGTTGACCCGCTGGATGTGGACGAAAAAGCCGGTATCGAAATTATTGAAAACAAGCGCCAGGCCGATGCCGACAAACTGATCAAATCGTTTAAAGAAGACCCGGAAGCACGCATTGAAAATGGCCGCTGGGGACCGTATTTGAAATTTGGAAAACTCAACATCAAACTTCCAAAAGACAAAGAAGCAACAGAATTGACTTACGAAGACTGCAAAACTTTAGCTGCTGCGGCAGAAAAAGAACCCAAAAAGCCAGTCAAAAAATTTGCGAAGAAGAAGTAGTTTGTAATGCTTCTTTTATCGTGCAAAAATTAATATCCATTATTCATGCTTAAAGACCTCCCACAAAATATCGTTGAAGATGTTGCCATTGCCGTTGCGCTGGAAGGCGAAGGCCCGGAAAGCAAGGTTTGGTATGTTTACCTTATCAATTTAAAAAATGAGGAACTGGAAAACGCGCTGGTTACTTCGCGCGGTTACGGGCACAAAAACGGCGAAGAAGTGAAAACTTCTGTTTTGCGCCACGTTTTTCCGAAAGTTGGTTCCAAAAGTTTTGCTTTGATCGAGCCGATTGACGAGCAAACTTTCGGTTTAAACAATGAGTATTGGCTGAGCTATTACATCAACAACCAGATTTTTGACAAGAAATTTATTTTTCTGCCCGAAAGCATTGTTGAATCCAATTTTATCCGTTTGCCGGTTTTAAACAAGCCGGGGGTAATGATTAGGTGAGGAAAAGCTTACAGCAATCAGCTATCAGTTACTAAAAAGCGGGAAAACCTCAGCATACTTCTTTTATCAGCCTAAATTTGTTGAAGCTTTCGGCATTTAGCCATCAGCTTTCAGCTACTTAACGTCTGCAACAATTCAGCATACTTCTTTTACCAGGTAATTTTCGTTATGTTTTTTGAAAGCCGAAAGCTGATTGCTGATTGCTTATCCAAAAATGGCTAACGTTTGACCGTCGAAAGCCAATTGCTGAAAGCTGACCGCTGAATACTGACCGCCGATAACTACCTTTGTTGCATGAATACAGCAGAACTGTTAGACCGCGCCCTTCAGTTTGAGTTTCTAACGATTGAAGAAGGCCTTTTTCTTTACAACCGTGCTTCTACCGCCGAACTGATGTTTACGGCAAACGAGTTACGCAAAATCCAGGTTCCGCACGGCAAAGTTACCTGGCAAATCGACCGTAATGTAAACACCACCAACGTCTGTATTGCCAATTGTAAGTTTTGTAACTTTTTTCGGCGGCCGGGACACGAAGACAGTTACATTACCGATATCGAAACTTATAAACAAAAGATTGAAGAAACTTTCCGTTACGGCGGCGACCAGTTGCTGCTGCAAGGCGGCCATCATCCTGATTTAGGTTTAAAGTTTTATGTTGATTTATTTTCGGAACTGAAAAAATTGTATCCAAACTTAAAATTGCATTCTTTAGGGCCGCCGGAAATTGCACACATCGCCAAGTTGGATAAGTTAAGCCACCATGAAGTTTTGTCGGCCTTAAAAGAAGCAGGTTTGGATTCGCTTCCCGGTGCTGGCGCCGAGATTTTGAACGACCGAGTGCGCCGTTTAATATCCAAAGGTAAATGCGGCGGAAAAGAATGGCTGGATGTGATGCGCGCCGCACATCAATTGAATCTGCCTTCATCTGCAACGATGATGTTTGGGCATGTGGAAACTTTGGAAGAACGTTTTGAGCATTTGGTTTGGATACGCGAAGTACAAGCCGAAAAACCTACCGATGCTTATGGTTTCGTCGCTTTTATCCCCTGGCCTTTTCAGGATGATGGAACTTTGTTGCGGAAAGTGCGCGGCATTACCAATAATGTAAGCGGCAACGAATATATCCGGATGATTGCCTTGAGCAGGATTATGCTGCCGAACATCAAAAACATTCAGGCTTCGTGGCTGACCGTTGGAAAACAAGTTGCCCAATTGTGTTTACAGGCCGGTGCCAATGATTTCGGTTCGATTATGATCGAAGAAAACGTGGTTTCTGCCGCAGGCGCACCGCACCGTTTTACGGCAAAAGGAATTCAGGATGCGATTATAGAAGCAGGGTTTGAACCGCAACTGCGCAACCAAAAATACCAATGGCGCGAACTGCCTCAAGAACTGGAAGAACAGGTGATTAATTACTGATACTGTTTTTACCCCATAAAAAAAGGAGCGAAAATTTCGCTCCTTTTTTATAAATTCCAATTTGTTATTTTGCAAAGAATGGAGTTACAATTCCAACAACTGTGGCCATATCTAAAGGCTCATCAAATGCTTGAGTTGCACTGGTAGTTGCGTTTGTACCGGCAATGGTATTATAAGCCGATAATCCGGTAGCTACATTAACACCACCCTGCATTACGTTATCTTCTCCAGCGTAAGAACCGTTTACAGCAGCAATACCTGTATCGTTAGCTCCTGTAATCCAAGGCCTGATTGCAGCAGCAGACGAAGTTCCTGTAGCAAGCATTCTTGCCCTGCGCAACATACGTAAATGCGAAGCATGGCGTGCCTCAACCGAATGAATATCCAAAGCGGCAGTTAAAACGGTTTTGTTACGCAATAAATTTGGCGCTTGTCCTTTGTATGCTCTTACACCAGTGTCTTCAAATGTTTCTGCAACTGCAAGGAATGTATTACTATCCGTAAATACTGTTGGGAAAGTTCCTTGAGCGGTAAAATCATAACCTTTGGCAGGAACGGTATATGCAGTGCCGCCTAACTGGCCGATTACAGTTTGCAAAAACTTAACGTGGTTCATTTCATCAGTAGTGATCAAATTTAAACCGGCAATCTCGTTGGCACTCATCGTTGCTTTTAAACCTGTACTTGCAGTACCATTTAAACCGATGTTGTAAAAATTATACTCTAAAAACTCTAAGGTTAAAGCATAATTTAAAACACCAAGTATGTTACCGGTTGATTGCTGCGCATAAGCTTTTTTAAACAAAGAACCCAAGGCAAATGGCATGGCAGCAACCGCTACTTTTGAGCCAAAGCTGGTGATGTTTTTGATAGCTGCACGGCGCGGGCTGATCTTTTCCTGAAACTCAGGGTCAACCTTTTCTATTTCTTCAATGATATTTAATAAATCCATGGTTTTTAATTTTTAAGAAGTTGGTAAATCGTCTGCGTTAATTGGTGTGGTGATGTAGGCACTGGCCATTCCCAAAACATATTGCGGTGTTTTATCATACTCCAAACCGTTTTGGGCAACATTAACCACATCTTGTCCAACAAAAGTATTTGGAGAAACCAAATCCCTGAAATAAGCCGCATGACGGGCTTCAACAGAAACGATTTTACCAGCCAAAGTTAAGTAAGTTGGGTTTTGGATGAGATAACCTGCACCATTATAGGCAGAAACACCTAAATCTTCGAAAGCTTTTGCAGCGGCAAGCACACTTGCACGGGTCCCAAAATTGATGGCCGAGAAGTTAAAGGCAAGAGAAGGGATTGCATTTCCTGCCAAAGCAGCTTTAAAAAACTCGCGGTGCAAAACCTCGTGGTTCCTAACTTCGGTGATCAATATCTGCTCATCAGCACTGAATTGTGATGAAAAAGCGCTGTTTGATACCACATTGATGTAAAACTGTGCTTCCAACTGCTCTAAAGCATAAGCATAGTTTAAAATACCAACATCTCCGCTTCCCAGGTAAACACCTTTGTAATTGTTCCTGTCTTTTTTGCATGCTTCAGCAGCAAACAAACCTACTGCAGCAGTCCCTACACCTGCATAACGCAAGAATTGTCTCCTTTGCATTGTTTTTGATTGCTCGGCATCCGGGGAAACCAGAAGCTGATCATCTTTTTTTGTGAAAATTTCCATGATAGTAATTAGTTGAGTTTGAGTTTTTGAGCGATTATGTTAGTATATACGGTTAATGATTTAATTTAGATTTAAAAATGTGTAAGTTATTTTAAAGTAAGGTTTTGGTTTAATTTTATCGGCGGAAACCCCGTTGTCAAAGCATTTAAACCTGTTTCATTTTAACGCAGCTCAATTGCTTTTGTTTGTACTTTAAATATTTATTATTATAACACCAAAAACGGTAAATTATATATTTAATATTTGATTATTAATATTTTATACAATAAAAGAAGTATTTTTAGTAATAAGCAAAACCTTACTTATTTATTTCCTAATGGCAACACTTGTTTATTTAAAATGAAACCGCATCAACGATTACAGTTTTGATAAAGCCTTATAAAAACCTATTTAAAATTTATGAAGCTGTTTAAATTTATACACCAAAAATACCCATGCTTCTTTTACCGTATAAAAATTGGTGTGTGCATCGAACCAATCAAAGAACACGTACTTTTCATTTTTTAGGTGATAAAAGAAGCATAAAAAATAAATTTCTAAACAGCTTCCAAGTTTTCACCGATTGCTGCAACAACACAAATGCTGCAAAAGCAAAAACAGCAGGCATAAAAACAGTATGTAATAAAATACGCCAAAAAGTACCTGCTTTAATTATCTTTGGATTTTTAACAAACAGGAATGGTTATCACAGAAGTATTGGACAAAAAGGGCCGTAAAGATTTTTTAGATGTTGCCAGGGACATTTACAAAAACGACCCAAATTGGGTTTGTCCGCTGGATGAAAACGTAGAAGCAGTTTTCGACCCAAAAAAGAACAATTTTTTTCAACACGGAAAATGTACCCGTTGGATTGTGAAAGATGACAGCGGAAAATTGATTGGCCGTGTTGCTGCTTTTATCAACGAAAAAAAGGCTTACCAAAACGAGCAGCCAACCGGCGGAATGGGTTTTTTTGAAAGCATCCAAGATGAAAAAACTGCCTTTTTACTTTTTGACACCGCTAAAGAATGGTTAAAAAACCAGGGCATGGAAGCCATGGACGGCCCGATCAACTTCGGCGAAAACGATAGCTTTTGGGGTTTGCTGACCGAAGGTTTTACGCAGCCTTCCTACGGCATGAATTACCACCACCCTTATTACAAGGCACTTTTTGACCATTACGGCTTTTATACTTTGTACGACCAGATTACCAATCATTTAGAGGTTTACAAACCTTTTCCTGACCGGTTTACGCAAATAGCCAACTGGGTTGCTAAGAAGCCGGGTTACGAATTCCGGAGTTTTGATGTTAAAAAAATAGACAGCTTTGCGGCTGATTTTATCGAAATCTACAACGATGCCTGGCATGATTTTGCCGGTTTTACGCCCATCAACAAGCAAACCATTTTGGAAAGCTTCGAAAAGATGAAAGCGATTATGGACCCAAAACTGATTTGGTTTGCCTACATCAACAACGAACCGGCCGCATTTATACTTATTTTACCGGATGCCAACCAGATGATAAAAGGCCTGAACGGCAAATTAAACCTGATTGGCAAACTGAAATTCCTTTACCGCAGGTACCGCGGCGTAAACAGGATGAGGGCCGTGGTAATGGGGACGAAGCAAAAATTTCAGAAACACGGTTTAGAATCAGCCATATTTATCAAACTGAAAGAATATGTGTACCCGCTAAACCAGTACCATGAGCTGGAATTATCGTGGGTTGGGGATTTTAACACAAAAATGCTCGCCCTGCATGAAGCTATGAATGCAAAATTTGGAAAAAGGCATGTTACGATGCGCTATTTGTTTAAATAAACGCAGCCGGAAACCACCAAAAGTACAGCTTAGGCCATAGCCTTTGGATGCCTTAATTCCTCGTACAGTTCGATCACCTTTTTTTGCAGGTCAATCACTTCGGCTTCGCGCTCTACCAGTTTTTTCTGGATGGATTCAATTTCCGAAGCTGATTTTTGCTCTTGCTCAGCATCGTTAAAAGTCAACAATTGAACGATAGTCATTTCGTACAATTTTGAAATCTGCTCCAGCCGGGACAAATTAATATCCGTAATACCGGTTTCGATTTTTGAAAACGCAGGGATAGATATGTCCAACTGTTTGGCAACATCTTCCTGGCTCCAACCTTTTTGATGGCGTAACAACCTAATTTTTTTTCCTAAAGATTTCATACTGCTTAATTTATAATTGAAAGCGATTTATAATACAACATTTTATACGGCTATTTTGATAATTAGTTATTATAATATTTATTTTTTAATTGTTCTCTAATATATTTTCCGAAAATTTTGCCAGGTCTGTACCGGCGAAAGTCCCCGAACTCATCATTAATAAATTACTGTCCTTAAAATTTAATTGGTTTAGATGCCGGAACAATAATTTCGCATCGTCGAAAAATATTAAATCTTGTTTCTTAAAT
>CAXTKQ010000086.1:13993-16710 GCA_964244955.1 uncultured Sphingobacteriaceae bacterium
GGTTCCATATTTTTTTGAACAAAAGTATGCCGGTCTATAAACACAACCGCCTCGTCTGCTTCGTCCATCGTTCCGGCATATTCCTGCAAAAACTTTTTGTTTAAACTGCTGAACGTGTGCAGCTCGATACAGGCTATTAACTTCCTTTCGGGAAACTGGTCTTTCACTGCTTTTATCGTGGCCAAAAGTTTGGATGGCGAGTGCGCAAAATCTTTATAAATATTTGTACGCTCATTTTGGCCAATCAGTTCCAAACGTTTTGCCGCGCCTTTAAAACTGCTGATAGCTTTGTAAAAAATTTCCTCATCAATTTGCAGTGCCGTACATACTGCTTTTGCCGCTTGTAAATTCAACAGGTTATGATCGCCAAAAACCTGCAACGGATATTCTTGATTGTTATTAATTAATATGGTGATGCCGTTTTTAATTTTATGCTGAGGCAAACGGTAGGCAACTTTTTTGATTTCGGTTGGATGGTTTTCAACCAGATCTTTCAGCACCTTGTCTTCTTCGCAATAAATCAATTCGCCGCCTTTTTCAATCGTATCAATAAAAATCGAAAACTGTTCTGCGTAATTTTCAAAGGTCGGGAAAACGTTGATATGGTCCCAGGCAATGCCGCTGATAACCGCAATGTTAGCTTTGTACAAATGAAATTTCGGCCGTCGGTCAATCGGCGAAGAAAGGTATTCATCGCCTTCAATTACCATCAGCGGCGCTTCGTTTGTGATTTTGACCATCGTATCAAAACCTTCCAGTTGCGCGCCAACCAGATAATCAAAATCCAGCGATGCTTCTTTTAGCACATGCAAAACCATGGAAGTGATGGTGGTTTTGCCATGGCTCCCTCCTATTACTACGCGTGTTTTGTTTTTAGCTTGTTCGTAAACATATTCCGGGTACGAATATATTTTAATGCCCAGGTTTTGCGCTTTCAGCAATTCAGGGTTATCGGCTTTGGCGTGCATCCCCAAAATTACGGCATCCAGATCGGGGGTAATATTTTTTTCGTTCCAACCGGAATTTACGGGAAGCAAACCATATTTATCCAGCCTAGCTTTTGATGGTTCGGTAAAAACATCATCAGAACCGGTTACCGTAAAACCTTTTTTGTGCAAAGCAATGGCCAAGTTGTGCATGGCACTTCCACCCATCGCAATGAAATGTATCTTCATGTAAAAACCAGTAGCGATTTAATTTATAATTACAAGAATAAATTTTATGCTATAAAAATAGCATCAGTAGAAATTAACGATAGTTTAACGAATAAATTTTGCGGAAACCCAATCCTGCATTTTTTTCCGTTCTAAAAATTGCAGACAGTACTTTTCAGCCTCGGATTTTAATATTTCCAAATCTGGGTTTTCGTAAAAACCGCTTAGAAACAGTTGGCCGTTTGGTGGCAGGCGTTGCGCATAAGCTTCCAACTGGTCGAGCAGAATATTACGGTTGATATTGGCTAAAATAATATCAAAAGTTTCGTTGGGGATAACTTCTTTTGACCCACAAAAAACCGTAATGTTTTCAACTGAATTTAAAGCGGCATTTTCTTTCGTGCTTTCGCAACAAATCGGGTCGTTGTCTATCGCTGTAATTGCTGTTGCGCCTTTTTTGGAAGCCAAAATGGCGAGGATGCCGGTGCCGCAGCCCATGTCCAACACTTTTTTGCCGGTAAAAACAGTATCCAACATAAAATCCATCATCATAGAAGTGGTTTGATGATGGCCGGTGCCAAAAGCCATTTTCGGGTCAATCACAATTTCAAAAGGAAAATCCGGACGCGGTTGATGAAAAGTTGCCCGAACCCAAATCTGGTCTTTGATTTGAATGGGCTGAAAATTGCTTTCCCAAACGGCGTTCCAGTTTTTATGCGGAATGAGGTTTACTTCGTAAGAAAAAGTTAGGATTTGGTGCAAAGGTTCCAATTGATCGTCCAAATCTTCCTTGTCAAAATCAGCTGCCGGAATGTAAGCTTTAAACCCAAAATCAACTTCTTCAAATGTATCAAAACCAGCTTCGGCCAAAGCGTTTATCAGCAAATCCTGCTGAAAATCTTCCTGGTAAAGCGTGGTGAAAAGGAGTTCGATGTAGTTCATCTTGCTTTAAACATGGAATTTGGAATATGAGGCATGTCTAAGTATAAAGTAAGAATATTGCTAATCCAGTAAATTAATTGCAAACCAGTCATGATACAAACGGAAATAATTAAATCATGCAAACCAAATCGTGGTTCCCAGAAAATATAGCCAAATATTAATCCAAACACAACACAAATTATTATCACATTTATTAAAATCTTAGTCATTGTAAAATTTTGTTTTACAGTTACTTTATTGTATAAAGGAATAATAATAGTTTTTTGAAAAACACAAAGTACTAAGATGGTAATTGGAAACATAATGTGACTAAAAGCCCATAAACTTAACATACCACCATCGCCATAATCTTCTGGATTTGGAGGACTCAAAAATGAATCAATCCTATCATAAATGAATGGTAAAGATAAGCCTGCTAATACAGGAAGAAACACTTTTAACGCTTTGCGCATCTTACTATAAACTTATGTCATATTTCAACAATATTTAATTAAACGCTTTAACAACATCAACAAAATCACGGGATTTTAAAGATGCGCCGCCGATCAAGCCGCCATCAATATCCGGTTCTGAGAAAAGCTCTTTTGCGTTTTTTGGGTTGCAGCTTCCGCCATATAAGAT
>CAXTKQ010000087.1:0-16018 GCA_964244955.1 uncultured Sphingobacteriaceae bacterium
GCATTTATAGTTTGGAAATTTTTAACGTCGCCGGCTTTAACTTTTGCTGCAATCAAAAAACCCTGTTGCTTTAAAACTTCGCCTTCCTGCAAATTCGTTATCGCTTCCAGCAAAGCTTCGTCCGGGCAAACAGAACCATTGATCAGTAAATTTTGATCATCAATTTTTAAAGGAAACTTAGTTTGTAAGTATTCTTGCGTTAGATAAGAAACCGGCTGGTTTAAACAGCGCTGCCATTTTTGGGCGATAGTAAGCATCCCGATGCGCAAATCGGCAACCGGACGGGTAAACGTAAGCGGCAATAAAGTTTGTCGCGTGTTTCCGTCAAAAAAAACAATTCCCATTTGGCAAAAATAAAAAAAGTCCCGGTTGCAAAACCGGGACTGCTAAATATCTAAAAAACGGGTTACTTTTTGTTGTAGCGGTTGCGGAATTTATCAATACGGCCTGCGGTATCAACCAACTTCATTTTGCCTGTGTAAAACGGGTGCGAAGTGTGCGAAATTTCTAATTTGATCAACGGATATTCTTGTCCGTCTTCCCATTGAACGGTTTCTTTGGATTCGATGCAAGATTTAGTGATAAAAGAATAATCGTTAGACATATCTTTAAAAACCACTAATCTATAGTTGGAAGGGTGAATTTCTTTTTTCATTTCGGTAGGGTTGTTTCAAAAACAGGCGCAAATATACTTCTTTTACCGCTAAAAAAAAGTTCCGTTGTAAAATAACACCAATTGAAGTTTAAATTGTTTAAATTTCAACTTGAAAACCGCAACAGTTTCAGCGTTTTTAATATTGCAGCAACATGACTTTGAAAGCCGATTTTACTAAGGTTTTTGGAAATTTTAGCTAAAACATTTAATATATTTGCATCAACATTTATACTTAATCTAATTAAGAACATGGATCTTCCTATCTATCTCGATAACAATGCCACCACGCCGATGGACCCACGGGTTTTGGATGCGATGGTTCCGTATTTTGTGCAAAAATTTGGCAATGCCTCCAGCCGTAACCACGCTTTTGGATGGGTTGCCGAAGAAGCTGTTGATTACGCCCGCGAGCAGGTTGCACAGTTGATCGGCGCAAACGAAAAAGAAATTATTTTTACTTCCGGTGCTACAGAATCTGATAACCTGGCTTTGAAAGGTGTTTTTGAAATGTACAAGGAAAAAGGCAACCACATCATCACGATGGTTACCGAACATAAAGCTGTTTTGGATGCTTGCAAACATTTGGAAAAATTAGGCGCACGTGTTACCTATTTGGTGCCGAAACCGGATGGTTTGATTGATTTGGAACAATTGGTTGCCGCCATGAGCCAGGAAACGATTTTGGTTTCCATCATGTATGGCAATAACGAAATTGGCGTAATTCAGCCGGTAAAAGAAATTGCAAGGATTGCACATTCTTTTGGCGCTTTGTTTATGACGGATGCCACACAAGCGGTTGGCAAAATCCCGGTAAATGTTATTGAAGACGGGATTGACCTTTTAGCTTTATCCGGACACAAAATGTACGGCCCGAAAGGCGTTGGCGCTTTATATGTTCGCCGTAAAAACCCACGGGTTAAAGTTACAGCGCAAATGGACGGCGGCGGCCACGAAAGAGGCATGCGTTCTGGCACATTGAACGTTCCCGGAATTGTTGGTTTAGGCAAAGCTTGCGAATTGGCCCGTTTGGAAATGGATCAAGATGCGAATAGACTTTCTGCTTTGCGCGATAAGTTGGAAGCTGCTTTAACGCAATTAGAAGAATCATACGTAAACGGAAACCGCGAGCATCGTTTGCCGCACACCACTAATATTTCCTTTAAATATGTAGAAGGCGAAGGTTTGATGATGGCCATGAAAGATTTGGCCGTTTCTTCCGGTTCGGCTTGTACTTCAGCTTCTTTAGAACCTTCTTACGTTTTGAAAAGCTTAGGTTTGTCGGATGATTTGGCGCACTCTTCCATCCGTTTTGGCTTGGGTAGATTTACGACCGAAGAAGAAGTTGACCGTGCGATCGAAGTTACCCGCAATGCGGTTACACATCTTCGCGAACTTTCCCCGCTTTGGGAAATGTTTAAAGAAGGCATAGATTTGGATTCTATCGAATGGGCAGAACATTAATTTTTATCCGATAAAAACAGTATTGCCAAACTGTCTGTAAAAAGCAGGGCGGCAGGATATTTGAACTAATTAAAAACTATTAAAACATAAAGCTATGGCTTATTCAGATAAAGTAATCGATCATTATTCAAACCCACGCAATGTTGGGACTTTGGATAAAAGCAGCAACAAAGTTGGAACAGGTTTGGTTGGCGCACCGGAATGTGGCGACGTTATGCGTTTGCAAATTGAAGTTGACGAAAACAACGTGATCAAAGACGCAAAATTTAAAACTTTTGGCTGTGGTTCGGCCATTGCTTCTTCTTCTTTGGCAACCGAATGGCTAAAAGGAAAAAGCATTGACGATGCCATGAAAATTGACAACATGGACATTGTGGAAGAATTGGCTTTGCCGCCGGTGAAAATCCATTGTTCTGTTTTGGCAGAAGATGCGATCAAAGCTGCCATCAACGATTTCCGTATCAAAAACGGCCTTGCCCCGATCGAATCTGAGAAAGTACACCATTAGGAGAGTTGTAAGTGGTAAGTTTTTTGGTTGAAAGTTGTACAGCTTTCAATCTTTGATTTTACCATACTGTTTTTAGCATGTATTTTTTACGCTTGCTATCCAACTTAAAACTACAACTTAATACTTAAAACTAAAACAATGATAACCGTAACCGATAAAGCAAAAAGTAAAGTGGAAGAGCTGATCCGTTCATCAAACCTGAACGAATCTTATTTTCTGCGGGTTTCTGTTGCCGGAGGAGGTTGTTCGGGTTTATCCTACAAGCTCGATTTCGACAATGAAATTAAGCCCGGCGACCAGTTTTTTGAAGATAAAGGCATCCGGATTTCTTTGGACATGAAATCTTTTCTTTACCTGGCCGGCACAGAACTTGATTTTTCTGACGGCTTAAATGGAAAAGGGTTCAACTTCCATAACCCAAACGCCAGCCGTACTTGTGGTTGTGGCGAAAGTTTTTCTGTTTAAGAAATTTTACAAACTGTTTTTAAAAAGGGATGCTTCTTTTAGCATCCCTTTTTTTGTTTTAACCGTTAATACGTTTAAGTTTGGCGTTCCAAATTATTTTCATAAACCTGTTGCTTCATGAACCCGGTAACCGAACATTCCACCGTTCCAAGTCTCCTGCAAAATATTATCCAAAATATCCACCCGGAAGACACTGTTTTTCTCACGCACAAAGTAGATGAACGCTGGGAAGAAATCACTTACAAACAAGCTTTAGAAAACATCAATGCCATCTCTGCTTATTTTTTGGATATTGGCATCAAAAAAAACGACCGGCTGGCGCTTATTTTGGATAATGGCCCCGAGTATGTGTATTACGACCAGGCGCTGCAACAAATCGGTGCCGTAAATACGTCCATCTATCCTACCCTTTCCGAATCTGAAATTGAATATATTTTGAATGATTCTGGCGCGCGGACTTTATTAATCGGCAGTCCTTTTCTGCTCAAAAAAATCCTCAAGATTGCCAACAATTGTGCAGAATTAATCCGCATCATCCCGATTTTTGATGACTACCAAAAGTTTACCGAAAAATCAAAGTTTAACACCGGCATCATTTCGTTAAACAATTTAATTTTTGAAGGAAAACGCGTTTACAATCAATACAAACAAACCCTCATCAGTTGCCGCGAAAGTATTTTGCCTACGGATATTTCTTCGCTGATCTATACATCCGGCACAACCGGGACGCCCAAAGGCGTGATGTTGACGCACCACAATTTTACCCAAAACGTACGTGCAAGTTTGGACCAGATTACGGTGATTACCAAAGACGATGTGTTCCTTTCTTTTTTGCCGCTTTCGCACGTTTTTGAACGCACGGCTACGTATCATGTTTGTTTGGCGACCGGTTCCAGGATTGCATTTGCCCAAAGTTTGGAATTGCTGGCGAAAAACATGGCCGAAATACAACCTACCGTAATGAGTTGTGTGCCGCGATTGCTGGAACGCATCCACGACCGCGCCATGAAAAGCGGACAAGCAGCAGGCGGAATTAAAACCAAGCTTTTTTTATGGTCATTGGATAAAGGCCGCAAATTTAGGGAGGTAAAAGAAGCAGGTAAAAAACCCGGACTGATTTTAACCGGCGAAAAAAACCTGGCCGAGAAATTAGTTTTCAGCAAGATCAAAGAAAAAACCGGCGGAAGGTTGAAGTTTATGCTTTCGGGCGGCGGTGCCTTGCCCAAAAATATCGGCGAGTTTTTTGGTGATTTAGGCATCAAAGTATTGGAAGGTTTTGGGCTGACGGAAACTTCGCCGGTAATGGCCGTAACCGAATATAACCGGCAAGTTTACGGAACCGTTGGAAGGATTATTCCGCGGATAGAAGTAGCTATCCAAAACATTGATACACATAAAATTTACACCATCCAAACCCACGATACTTTTAAACCCGATTTCGAATCTGAAGAAGGCGAAATTATTACGCGCGGCCATTGCGTGATGAAAGGTTATTGGAACAAACCGGAAGAAACGCGCAACGTAATTGATGAAAATGGCTGGTTCCATACCGGCGATATTGGCCGTTTTTATAAAGGCAATTTGCAAATTACCGACCGTTTGAAAAACATGCTGGTCAACTCTTTTGGCAAGAACGTTTATCCAACGCAGGTAGAGAACACGTATTTAAAAAGCCCGAAGATTGAAGGCGTTTTTTTGATTGGTGATAAGCGCGAATATGTTACGGCTTTTATCATTCCTGCTAAAGAATTGTTGCAAGAAACTTTCAACTTGGATGAATCTTTTTTTGAGAAGCCGGAAACTTTTATTGAAGAACAACCGGTTATGGATTGGATTAACGAAGATGTAAAAAAACTTTCCAATGAACTGGCCAAATTTGAACGCATCAAAAACTTCAAAGTAAAACGCAACCCTTTTAGCATGGAAGCCGGTGAAATTACACCCACTTTAAAAGCTAAAAGAAAAGTGATTGAGAAAAAGTATGCGGCGGATATTGACAACTTGTATTTGCAGGAAGCGGATTTGATTTGATGGGAGTTAATTGTTTATCTTAGTGTTATGATACCTGAAAGAAAAAACACAGATGAGGATGAAGACCAAAATTACTTGGAAGAAATTCAGCAGCGGATTGACGAATCAGCCAAAGAAATATCCAGGATAAACGAAGCACTTGGATTGGGTTTGGTTACCGTTAGGGAAGATGGTGTTTATCGGGAATTTAATAATGGTGAATCAATACTGATAAAAGCCGGAGATTTCAAACGAAAAAAATTAGTTAACCGGCATATCAAAATTCGTTAATGCCATACTTCTTTTACCGGCAAAAAATTGGTGTCGTAAAAATTTAATAAATCAAAAACCAAGCAATTAGGATTTTTAGGTGGTAAAAGAAGTATCCCATCAAAAAAATGGCCGGGAAAAGATATTAAACAACTTTAACTTGGATTTGCAAGAAACCAAAACCAATATTGCCAAAACTATGCTAAACTGTCTAATCTACAAAATGCCCTTCTGCAAGTCAAGGCTTCGTTTTTAACAGTTCATCCGCAAATGCAATACCTGGTTTTTCAATATACTTTTCGGTTATTTTGGCAAGTAAAAAAGAAATGGCTAAGGTAAGCAAGAAATCACAAGTAAAACCTATATACAGGTTTTTGGTAATTTTATTATCAAAGTACTCGTTTAAATTGGGAAAGACATACCAAACCGTAATCCAATGTAAAATGTAAATAGAAAAACTAAGCTGGCCAATCCGTTCTAAAATGGGAACCCTGAAATAGAAGCTTTTTAAAAAAGAACCCAATGCAAAAAAAACCATGCCAGCAAAGGCGGGGATTAAAAAGAACGAAAATGACCAACCATGTTTCCAGTTTATATAAATTGCCAAAAAGCCCGCAAGAAATAAAACTAAGTTATAAATTTGGTTTTTAATGATGTTGCCCTTTACATCTTTATAAAATAAAAAGCCCCACAAAAAAACCGGTAATTGGTTAAAAAGGTTGTTATAGTAAAAATTATTATTGTAGATAAACTTGAGATGAAAATACAAGTTTAACGATACAATTATCAATAAAGCCAACAATACATAACCCACCAACACATTGAATATATACCTGGCCGTTTTATGGTGCAACCAAATATAGAGCAACGGAAAAATGCAATAAAAAGCCATTTCGGCCCCGATAGACCATCCTCCCGGAATAATGTTATTGTTATAGGCTGGCGCAAAACCATGTATAAACAATACATTTGCTGATATACCTTTTAAAGAGTAATTATTTAAACCATTGGGCATTTGAAGGTTGGCTAACAGCAGGTTTATACCGAAATATATTAATATCCCGATATAATACAGCGGTGCAATCCTAAAATATCTACGGATAAAAAAACTTTTTATTTCCGGCCAACTGTAGCCCCTTTTTTCCATGGAAAGGCACAATGTTAAAGCCGATGCAACAAAAAAAAGTTGTACCCCAAGCTGCCCATATTTGGTTTTGCTTTCTAAAAAAATACTTTTTTGCATTTCCCCTGCGTGGATAAGTATTACGCCAATGATAGCAATACCACGCAAAGCATCTATGTAATGATACTTTTTTACTGGTTTATTAGAAACAGGCACTTTAATAAAAACTTTAGGTAATAAGAGCTAAATTATACTTAATACTTCTACATAAACTAATCAGGTACAAGTATAACCCCTTTTAGGCTTAAAGTTGTACTAACCTTTTGTTAACAGAACTTCCCTATCCTGCTTCTCTATTTCATACAAACAGTTACTTTCACATAATACTTCTTTTATCCCCTAAAAATTAGCATTAAAACCTATTTTTGCCAGATACAATTTTTGGTAAAAGTATGAGTACAAATTTATCCGAACAGGAGACCCTTCGCCGCGAGGCACTTCAAAATATACGTAACTTAGGCATCAACCCTTATCCTGCCGAAGCTTTTGCGGTTACAACCACAGCACAGGATATTTTGCAGAACTACAAGCTGCACCCCGATAAATACCAGCAGGTGCAAATTGCCGGGCGTATCATGAGCCGCCGCATTATGGGAAGCGCTTCTTTTGCGGAGTTGCAGGATTCGACCGGCCGTGTCCAGGTTTATATCAAACGAGACGATATTTCGCCGGGCGAGGATAAAACCTTGTACAACACGGTTTTTAAAAAGCTATTGGATATCGGCGATTTTCTGGGCGTAAAAGGCTTTGTTTTTACCACGCAAACCGGAGAAATTTCGGTGCATATGCAGGAAATGACCATCCTTTCCAAATCTTTAAAACCTTTGCCGGTTGTTAAACGTGATGAAGACGGCCACATTTACGATAGTTTTACTGATCCTGAAATGCGCTACCGACAGCGTTATGTAGATCTCACCGTTAATCCGGAGTTTAAAGAGATTTTTATCAATCGCTCTAAAGTTGTTAAAACGATGCGCAGCTATTTTGATAGCCGAGGCTGGATGGAAGTAGAAACGCCAATCTTGCAATCTGTACATGGCGGTGCTGCGGCGCGTCCGTTTAAAACGCATCACAACGCTTTAGACGTTCCGCTTTTTTTGCGGATTGCGAACGAATTGTACCTGAAAAAATTAATTGTTGCCGGTTTTGATGGCGTGTACGAGTTCGGAAAAATGTTTAGGAATGAAGGCATGGACCGTACGCACAACCCGGAATTTACCGGTTTGGAAATTTACGTGGCTTATCAGGATTATATCTGGATGATGGGCATGGTGGAAGAATGCCTGGAACAAGTTGCCTTAGCCATCCACGGAAAAACGAAAATACAAGTCGGCCAACAGGAAATTGAGTTTGCAGGCCCATATGAAAAGCTTTCGATGTATGATTCAATCTTAAAATTTACGGGAATAGACGTTTCGACAATGGATGAAGAAGCGTTAAGAGAAACCTGTAAAAATCTGCAAATTGAAGTGGATGCTTCGATGGGAAAAGGAAAACTGATTGATGAAATTTTCAGCGAAAAAGTGGAAGCGCAATTGATCCAGCCAACTTATATCACCGATTATCCGATCGAGATGACGCCGCTTGCCAAAAAACATCGGACAAAAGAAGGTTTGGTAGAGCGTTTTGAACTGTTTGTCAATGGAAAAGAAATTGCCAATGCGTATTCTGAATTAAACGATCCGATTGATCAGCGCGAACGTTTTGAAGAACAATTGTTGCTGGCCAGCCGCGGCGATGAAGAAGCGATGGTGGTGGACGAAGATTTCCTGCGTTCGTTGGAATATGGCATGCCGCCAACTGCCGGATTGGGAATCGGCATTGACCGTTTGGTAATGTTGATGACCAACCAAAGCACCATTCAGGAAGTGCTTTTCTTCCCGCAAATGCGGCCGGAAAAGAAAGCGAGCATTTCTTCAACAGAAGATTTTTTAAAAATTGGTGTTCCGGCAGAATGGGTTCCGGTAATCCAGAAAATGGGGTTTAATACCGTTGACGAACTGCAAAAAGCAACACCAAACAAAGTATTTAACGATTTGGGCGGTATGCGAAAAAAATTGAAATTAGACATTGCCATCCCGCCAAAAGAAACGGTGATGCAGTGGTTTTTGTGATGCTGTTTTTATTCATCATTTCTTAACAAAAAATTAAAGGCCGGTTAATAGCAATTGCCGGTCTTTGTTTTTGAACAAGATCTATAAAAGATGACCAACGCCAGCTTAAAAACAACAGAAACAGAATACCTGATTAAATTTAGCGTAAATCAGTTTGATATGGAATTTGTGAAAAGCATTTTCAGCTTTATCAACCAAAAAATGGCGGTAAAAGAAGCATCGGCAACTTCAAATGTTAAAGATGTTGATGAAGATTATTTTTCTAAAGATGACTATTTCAGCCATTTAGACGAAAAATAAAACCTGTTTAAAACTGCTGTCGGAAACCGCCGCGGCCAACCTGCTGCTTGTCCATTTGCGCCATCTGGCCTTTCATCATCTTGATCTGCTCGGCCAGCAGCTTGTTTTTATCGGCTTTTTGCGCTTCGGACAGATACATTTGCGCTTCGCGTTTGTTGCGTTTTGACATAGAAATTCCGGCCAGGCTCAATTTTGCCAACGCAATATTGTGCGACATGGTCAACCCCAAAGACAGTGCTTTTTTAAAATATTTCTCTGATTTTAAAGGTGCTTTGTTCGATTCGATCAAACCCAGCAGCAAATTGTAATAACCGTGCTGGTTGCGGATCAACTGCTTTTCGTAATCCGTAATTTTCAACAAAGATGCTTCTGCTTTGGGCATGTTTTCTTTCCTCATAAAATATTGGGCCATCAGCATATTTTCGTTGAAAAAGAAAGTCAGCAGCACCAATCCGCCAATCAAAAACACTAAAACAGCCCACCACCAAAAGCCAAAAGCGGCCAAAGTAACCGCGGCGCCCAAAATAACACAGGCAACAATCAATCGAACAATATTACGCATTACGATGTATATAAATTGAAGCACAAATATCTGCTTATTTGCGTGTTAAATCAATCATTCAAAAATAATTTATGGCGATTGCATTAGAACCTTCCTGGCTTGAAATTTTAAAAGATGAATTTGAAAAGGATTACATGGTGAAACTGAAAGCTTTTTTGCAGCAGGAAAAAGAAGCCGGCTACACGGTTTACCCAAAAAGTAAAGATATTTTTAATGCCTTTGCCAAAACGCCTTTTGATGACGTGAAGGTTGTGATCTTGGGGCAAGATCCTTATCACGGACCGGGACAGGCGCATGGTTTATCGTTTTCTGTTCAAAAGGGCGTTCCGCCGCCGCCTTCGTTGCTTAATATTTTTAAGGAGTTGAAGCAGGAATTCCCCGAATACAAAATCCCGCAAAACGGCGACCTGACTTATTGGGCCGAGCAAGGCGTGCTTTTGCTGAATGCTACGTTAACGGTTCGTGCAAACCAGGCCGGTTCGCATCAAAAAAAGGGATGGGAAATTTTTACCAATAAAGTGATACAGGAAATTTCTGACCGAAAAGAAAACGTCGTTTTTTTGTTGTGGGGAAAATTTGCCCAAGCAAAAGCCGAGTTGATTGATCCGCAGAAACACCATTTGCTGATGTCGGCACATCCATCGCCATTGGCGGCGCACAATGGTTTTTTCGGCAACGATCATTTTTTGGAAGCCAACGTTATTTTAGAAGAAAACGGTATCGAACCGATTGACTGGCAAATTACCTGATGCTTCTTTTATCGGGCAAAAGTTGGTGTTGCTGTCCTTTGGACCGCAGGGAGAAAGCTTCTTCAATTTTAACAGGTTCAAATAAGATTCCTCCTACGTGGGAATGACAAAACCACACTGTCATTTCGACCAACGGGAGAAATCTTGTTCGGAGCGAAAAGCTGTAATGCTTCTTTTATCGAGCAAAAGTTAGCGGCACTGTCATTTCGACCAAAGGGAGAAATCTTATTTCAACAAAACGGATTTGCGCTTTGAAGAGGATTTCTCCCTACGGTCGAAATGACAAAAAATATTGTAATTAATTGTTAGTTAGGAAATACATGCGCCAACACAATTATTTTGTTTACATAACTACCAATTCTACCAAAAGTACGCTTTATATCGGCGTAACGAATGATTTATCTATCCGAATGAACCAGCATTATGAAAATAGAGGTTTGGATAAAACATTTGCCGGACGGTATCATTGCTATTATCTCATTTATTGGGAGCATCATACAGATATTAACTTTGCTATAGAACGGGAAAAAGAATTGAAGAAGTGGCGCAGGGAAAAGAAGGATAACTTGATTAACGGTTTTAATCCTGGGTGGCGATTTTTGAATAAGGATGTTGAGGAAAAATAGTTGTATATAAATATTGCTGTATTCTGTCATTTCGACCAAAGGGAGAAATCCCCTTCAAAGCCGTTGTTTTGTTTGAAAGAAGATTTCTCCCGTTGGTCAAATGACAGCAAGTGCAAACAGGCAAGGCGCAAACCTGCCTAAACCATAAACCCAAGCGACATCAATATTCCAGTGGGACAGTCGGTTCTTTTTTATTGGTGGACATGATGATCATCGTTTGAAAAGTTTTCACCACCGTAATCCGGCTGATTTTTTGCATGATCAATTGCTCGTAAGATTTGATGTCTTTCACATAAATCTTCAGCAAAAAATCGCATTGGCCGGTAACGTGGTGGCATTCGGTAATTTCTTTGATCTCCTGGATCTCGTCCAAAAAAATCTGGATCGTATTGTTCTTGTGAAAATCCAATGAAACCTGGATAAAAGTTTTGATGCCCAAGCCCAGCTTTTCCTCGTCCACCAAAGCATGATAACTCAAAATGTAGCCGGAATTTTCCAACTTCCGCACGCGCTCCAGGGTTGGCGCAGGCGAAAGCCCGATTTCGTTGGATAATTGCAGGTTGGTGATCCGTCCGTTTTGCTGCAAAATTTTTAAAATCTGCAAATCTGTTTTGTCTAATTCCGTTGCCATAACACTGCAATGATAGCTGTTTCTGCGCGTATCAAATTAATTTTAGCTTTTTCTTAATCAAAATCAAAACAAAAACGTTATTTTTAGACTAATCTAAATTAAATATTAGGCATTCCAAAAATGGATACTTCTTTTACCGAGGAAAATTACTTGAAAGCTATTTACCATTTATCGGCCAACGAAAGCAAACAGGTCAACACCAACCAAATTGCTACGGTTTTGAACACCAAAGCAGCTTCAGTTACGGATATGCTCAAAAAACTTTCAGGCAAAAACCTGATCAATTATGAGCGTTACCAAGGTGTTGAATTAACAGGTTTAGGAAAAACGATCGCTTTAAAAATTATCCGAAAACACCGGTTGTGGGAGTATTTTTTGGTGGAGAAACTCGCTTTTGGCTGGGACGAAGTACACGATTTGGCCGAACAATTAGAACACATCCAATCACCAGAATTGACTGACCGTTTAGACGAATTCCTCGGTTTTCCAAAATACGATCCGCATGGCGATCCAATTCCGGACCAAAGCGGAACGATCAAATGTGCAGAAATGAAATCTATCGCTGTATTAAATGCCGGCAATGCAGGAATAATTTCCGGAATCAAAGAACACTCATCTTCTTTTTTACAATACCTCGAAAAAATGGATTTGAAAATCGGGAAAAAGGTTTTGGTGGAAGAAATTATTCCTTTTGATGAAACGGTAGTTCTGCGCACCGAAAACGGAGAAAAAATAAATGTAAGTAAAGCGGCAGCGAAATATATTTTAATTCAAGATGAGCAATTATAACGAATCTTTGGCCGAAGTTCATGGTTCGGTAAGCACTTCCGGGCATGTTGGCTGGAAAAGGGTTTTGTCTTTTTTAGGCCCGGCTTTTATGGTAAGTGTGGGTTACATGGACCCGGGAAACTGGGCGACAGATTTGGCGGCCGGAAGCCAGTTTGGTTACCGCCTGATTTGGGTGCTTCTTTTATCCAACTTAATTGCGCTGCTTTTACAATCGTTAAGCACGCGTTTGGGCATTGTGCAAGGCTTGGATTTGGCGCAGGCATCGAGGCAAACTTATTCGAGTTTTGTTAATTTTTGCCTTTTTATCCTGGCACAAATTGCTATTATCGCTTGCGATCTGGCAGAAGTGATTGGTATGGCTATCGGTTTGCAACTGCTTTTTCATTTGCCGCTGATCTGGGGCGTTTCCGTTACACTTTTAGATACCATTTTGCTGCTTTACTTGCTTAATAAAGGCATGCGCCATCTGGAAGGCTTTATCGTTTCGATGGTTTTTATTGTTGGATTATCTTTTTTAGTGGAAATGTTTATTGTAGAACCAAACATTAAACAAATTGGTTTAGGCTTAATCCCGCACAACTTAAACGGAAGCGCATTGTACATTGCCATCGGTATTATTGGCGCAACGGTAATGCCGCACAACCTTTATTTGCATTCCTCATTGGTACAAACCCGAAAGATTGAGCGAAACGAAACTGGCATCCGGGAATCTATCAAAATGAACATGATTGATACCACAGTTGCTTTAAACTTAGCTTTTTTTGTAAATGCTGCAATTTTGATTTTGGCTGCAGCAGCTTTTTTCAGAAACGGTTACCATCAGGTTGCCGAAATACAGGATGCGCACAAATTATTGAACCATATTTTCGGTTCTTTAGCACCGGTTTTATTTGCTGTTGCGCTGATTGCAGCCGGGCAAAGTTCTACCGTTACCGGAACATTGGCCGGGCAAATTATTATGGAAGGCCATATCAACCTGCGCATTGCGCCCTGGCTGCGACGATTGCTCACGCGGTTACTCGCTATTATCCCTGCTTTTTTTACCATCCTTTATTCGGACGAACGTGCTTTGGGAAGTTTGCTGGTGCTGAGCCAGGTTGTGTTGAGTTTGCAGTTGGGTTTCGCCGTAATCCCGCTGATCCATTTCACTTCCAACAAAGAAAAAATGGGCGTTTTTGCCAACAAAACCTGGATCAAAGTTATGGCCTGGCTTGCAGCCATTATCATTGTTGGGCTGAACGCAAAATTAGTAGTTGGACAGATTGCTGATTGGGCCGAAGCTTATCCGCAGCACCAACAATTGATACATTTCACCACAGTTCCCTTTGCTATTGCCATCTGCATACTTCTTTTATACGTGTTTTTTAAACCTTTTTTTAAGGTTCATGCTGATGTTGCCACACGTATTCCGCACGGCAAAGCTTTAGAAATTGAGGCCATCGCCCCTGTTGCTTTAAAACGGATTGGCATTGCCGTTGATTTCACCAAAAACGACCGCGATACCATACGCCACGCTTTGATGCAAGGCGGAAAAAATGCAGATTATTTCCTCATCCATGTGGTAGAAACCGCAGGTGCGACTTATTACGGTGATAAAATTATGGATTTTGAAACCCAAAGCGACCGCGAAAACCTGGAGAAATACCAGTTGCGTTTGCAGGAACTGGGCTATCGTTCTAAACCATACGTCGGTTATGGCAAAGTGGCAAAAGCCATTGCAGGCGTAGTAAACCAGCAGGATCTGGAACTATTGGTGATGGGCGCGCATGGCCATAAAGTTTTTAAAGATCTTATCTTTGGCACCACGGTTAACTCCGTTCGGCATTTGGTTAAAGTGCCGGTATTAATTGTGCAGTAAAAGAAGCATTAGCAAATACTGATCAGAGAAGAGAAATTTCAGATCGACTAAAAATGAAAGAACAAGCAGAACAAAAAGTTTATATCAAAAATAAAAGGGCTTACTTCGATTTTCATATTGATGATAAATATGTGGCCGGAATTAAGTTGTTGGGGACAGAAATCAAGTCAATCCGGGAAGGAAAAGCGAACCTGACAGATTCTTTTTGTACGTTTATCAACGGCGATTTGTACGTGCGCAACCTGCACATTTCCGAATATTCGCATGGTTCTTTTTACAACCACGAAGCCAAGCGCGACCGGATTTTGCTTTTGCAGAAGAAAGAACTGAAAAAGCTGCAGTCCAAAACCGAAGAAAAAGGTTTTACCATCGTTCCGCTGGCTATTTTTATCAGCGACCGCGGTTTTGCCAAAATTGAAATCGGCCTCGCCCAAGGCAAAAAAACCTTTGATAAGCGCGAAACGATGAAAGAACGGGATTCTAAAATTGAAATGGACCGGGTGATGAAAAGGTAGGAAAAGGCTGTCGGCTTTCGGCTTTCGGCAATCAGCTTCCTGTCTGTTGCATATCCGCTTCAAAAAATTTCATTAACTCCAACTGATTTTGCTTTGGTTTTTTCTGAAAGCTGATAGCTGAATGCTGACAGCCTTCCTCAACTCCACGCCTGATCTCCAACCAGCGGCACAAACCGAAACGTATCCAAACTTACTTTCTCGTAATCATTTTCACCAACACGAAGGATCGTTGTCATCAATTGCGACTTTTCATCTCCAACCGGAATCACCAATAAACCGCCGATCTTTAACTGCTTCAACAAAATTTCGGGGACAAAAGGCGCACCGGCCGTAACCAAAATCTTATCAAAAGGCGCGTTTGCAGGAATACCGTTAGAACCGTCTCCGCAGAAAAAATGGGCGTTATAACCTAAATGCGGCAAAACTTTGCTGGTGCGCGCGTACAGTTTTTTCTGCCGTTCGATGGTGAAAACTTCGGCCCCTAATTCCAACAAAATACAGGTTTGATAGCCGGAACCGGTGCCAATTTCCAGCACTTTGTCTTTGGGTTGGATGTGCAGCAGTTCCGTTTGGTAAGCAACGGTATAAGGCTGCGAAATGGTTTGCCCGTCGCCAATCGGAAAAGCAATGTCGCGGTAAGCCTGGTTCCAAAAAGTTTCATCGAAAAAATAATGGCGTGGCACTTTTGCCATCGCCTGTAGCACACGCTTGTCGCCAATCTTTTTCACGTCTTCCAGAAACTTTACCAACTGTTTCCGCGCCCCTTTTTCCCGGTAGTTATCCACAAACTTGTAAGCCATGCGCTGCAAAGATATTTTTTCAGAAAGATTTTCCTGACTTTTATCCAAATTAAAATCCGGCAAAAACAAATGCTTCTTTTACCGGCAAAATTTCAGTATTGATGAAACGAAACTTACTTCAACCCAAAAAATACCCGATAAAAACAGTATGCCTTTTGTTGGTTTTGATTTTTGCCCGAGGTACCATTTCGGCACAAACCTTAAAGGTTGCCGTTGCAGCCAATTTGCAAGGCGTGATCAAGGTGTTGCAGCAAGATTTTACCCAGAAAACGAATATCCAAATTGACCCGATTGTTGGTTCGTCCGGCAATTTGTCCAACCAAATTAAAAACGGCGCGCCTTATGCTGTTTTTCTTTCTGCGGATATGAATTTCCCAAATGAGCTGTACAAAGCTGGCCTTACTACTTCAAAACCAGTTGTTTATGCTTTAGGGAGTTTGATAATCTGCAGCAACCAAAACCTCAACTTTAACCATTGGGAAAAGCTGCTGTTAGCTGATCAAATCAAAAAAATAGCTTTGG
>CAXTKQ010000087.1:16028-16701 GCA_964244955.1 uncultured Sphingobacteriaceae bacterium
CCCCGCAACGGCGCCTTACGGAAAAGCGGCTACGGAAGTTTTGCAACGAAAAAACCTCCTGCAAAAAATCCAGCCAAAAATAGTTTATGGCGAAAGCATTGCGCAGGTAAACATTTACATCACCACCGGCGTTGCCGAAATTGGTTTTACCACCGAAGCTTTGGCAACCGATGCTGCAAACAAACAAAAAATTTACTGGCAACGCGTTCCTGCTGCTGATTATCAGCCGATTGAACAAGGCATGGTCATTTTGAAACAAGCAAACGCAAACTTGCAGCAAGCCGAAAAGTTTTACCAGTACCTACAAAGCGCATCGGCCAAAACGATTTTGAAGAAATACGGTTACCGGTGAGGAAAGGCGAAAGGTAAAGGGCGGAAAGGTGAAAGGCACACAAAATTTTGAAAACATAACCATAAAAAAAGCATACATCTAATCTAAAACCTATTTTGACAGACTGGTCTCCCATTTGGCTTACTTTAAAGTTGGCAGTTGTCAGCACTTCCATTTTGCTGGTGCTGGGCTTGCCGGTTGCGTATTGGCTTTCCAAAGGGCATTCGTTATTCAAAGTAATTTTGGAAGCGTTGTTTACCATGCCGCTGGTTTTGCCGCCAACGGTTTTGGGCTTTTATTTGCTGCTGGCGTTTAGTCCGCAGCAAGGTTTGGGCAAATGGC
>CAXTKQ010000088.1:0-16520 GCA_964244955.1 uncultured Sphingobacteriaceae bacterium
GTTTACGGGCAGGAAAGTGAAGATCACAACGGCCAGCAGTTTCAACCAAATCCCGCCAAATCAAAACTGGATTTTCTGGTTGTCCAATCAAAGCTTTCCTTTAAATTCTTCTGAATTAATTTCAGGAGGAAGTGTTTTTGAATATGAAAACGGCAAAACGCAGGCCATCAATTCCTGGATTAACAATGAAAACCTGAACGATCCGATCAACTTATATCAACAAATTTTGCCTGATAAAAGAAGCATTGCTGCAACAACAGAAAACGTTTGGCAAAACGGTTTTGGCGAAACAGTTTTAAGCAGACAAAACGTTGGAAACAAAACCGTTTATCGTTTTTACAGTCGCTTTAACTTAGGTTGGAACGATCTGGTTTGGAGCAGCGATTTCCCGAAACTGATCTTAAATCTACTGTTAAAAAGCTATCCGCAGCGCAATTTTGAAGCTTTTGATAAGCGGAAAATTGCAGTAAACCAGCAGCAAATTGTAACCACCGCAAATGAAAATCCAACAAAGCAAATCACGCAACCAAAAGATTTTATTGATTTAAAACACGCCTTTTGGATCGCGCTTTTTATCGTGTTTTTGTTAGAACGAATAGTTGCTTTACGCGCTAAAAAAGAAATAAATTATGCCTGAAGCCGGAAAATATATCATCAGCAATTGGCAAAAAAAGTGGGCGCGCAGCAATTTGTTTGCGCTGGTTTTGCTGGCTTTGGCGGCGGCACTGTTTTTAACCACGCTTTTTCACGTTGTTTTTTCGGCGTCGTTTTGGCTCGCAATTCCGCTTTTTTTATTGCTGATTTCGGTTTTGTTTTTTACAGGTTCTTTTTGGAAAATCAGCGTTCCGGATGTGGCGCGTTTCCTCAATTCGTATTTCCCGGAACTGGAAGAAAGCAGCGAACTCACTTTAAAACCAACGGAATCATTGAATTTGTTGGAACGTTTGCAGCGGCAAAAAGTAGAACATCTTTTGCCGGAACTGCCGGAACCAAAGGCGTTTTACAAACGGTTAAAAACAGCTTCCGTCATCTTTTTAATTTCGTTGATCATCAGTTTTTTGCTGGCGAAATTGCCATTTAGTTTTCGGCGCGCGCATTTTATGCCGATAAAAGAAGCATTCAACGGAAATACAAAATCTTCAAAACCGGAAATTATTTTGCCGGAAATCGAACGCTTCAACCTAAAAATTACGCCTCCTGCTTACACCGGAAAAAGCAGCCGGGAGCAGGAAAAATTTGCAATTTCGGCAGAAGACGGCGCAACCGTAAGCTGGGAAATCAACACAACTAAACCTGTAAAAACACTGAGTTTGATTTTTAACGATCATGAAAAATTAGCCTTAAAAGCAGCAAATGCAGAACGTAGTTTATGGAAGACTTCCAAAACGATTACAAAACCCGGGTTTTATCAGTTGGATTTGAACGGCAAAATTTCGGAACTGTACCAGGTTGAAGTGATTAAAGATTTGGCGCCGGTTATCCGCATCCAATCGCCCAAACCAAGTACCGTAATTGATTTTGGCGAGCCACAAAAAACACTGCTAAAAACAGCATTAAGCGATGATTACGGCATCAGCGAAGCGTATATCAACGCCACAATTGCCAGCGGAAGCGGCGAAGCGGTAAAATTTAAAGAACAAAAAATCAATTTTGATGCAGCTTTTAACGGCCATCAAACGCAATATCAACTGCAAAAAACGTTGGATTTGAAAGCTTTAGGTATGCAGCCGGGCGACGAACTGTATTTTTATATCCAAGCAACCGATAACCACCGGCAGGAAACACGCTCGGAAGTTTACATTGTTTCCATTGCCGATACCGCAAAATTAATGCAGATGGACGGCATGGCAAACAGCTTGGACGTAAAGCCGGAACTGTTCAGGAGCGAGCGGCAAATTATCATTGAAACCGAACAATTGCTGCGCGAAAAAGACACGATCAAGGTGGAAGAATTTAAAAAACGAAGCAACAATCTGGGTTTCGACCAAAAGCTGCTGCGGCTGCGTTACGGCAAGTTTTTGGGCGAAGAAAACGAATCGAACATCGGCGACCCGGAAGCGGAAGGCGAAACTTCTTTATCCAACCCAAAAGATTTTAGCAACGCGGCAAAAATTTTGGATGCTTACACCGACAAGCACGACAATGCCGAAGATGCCGGTTTTTTAACCCCGGAAACCAAAAACCAGTTGAAGGCAACACTGAACGAAATGTGGAGCGCCGAACTGCGTTTGCGCACATACAAACCGCAGGAAGCTTTGCCTTTTGCCTACAAAGCCTTGCGTTTGCTGAAAGATTTGCAGCAAAAATCGCGTGCTTACGTTGCCAAAAGCAGCGCGAAAATTGCGCCTTTAAAACCGGCAGAAAAAAGGCTGACCGGCGATTTGACCAAAATTATTCAGCCTGTAAACCAGCAGGATTTTAAAAAACCAGCCGATCCGAATTTGGCTTTGCGCCAATCAGCCACGTTATTGCACCAGCTTAAAAACGGAAACGGTTTGGGCGCAGCATCACAACAAATTTTGCGGCAAACTAATTTGCAATTGAGCAACAAAGCAGCGGCGCAACCATCGGTTTATTTGCCGGCGGTAACGGCTTTTCGCAGGATTTTGGCGCAACTCAATCAACCAAAAAATATTCGCGAAACAGATATTTTGATCGTGGAAAAAGCGATACAAAAAATGTTGCCGCCGGTTGCCAAACTGCCGCAGGCAGCGCAAACAAATCCCGATTTAGGTTTGGCCAATTCCTATTTTAAAAACTTAAACCGCATGAACCGATAACATGGCTTGGAATTTTGGCGTAATTACGGTTTCGGTTTTGCTGTTGGTTTTTTTGCTTTGGAAAGAAATCAGCCGGAAAAATAAATCGCATTTAATTTGGCGTTTAGCGGCTTCGGTTTTGGCCGTTGTCAGTTTGGTTTGTTTGGCCATTCCGCCATTTTATCCTATTAAAAGAAGCATCAATACAAATCAGGAAATTGTGTTGCTGACGGAAGGTTTCAGCAAAGACAGTCTGGATAAATATCAAAGTTCTACTCCGGTTTTTACGGCTGACCCGGCGATTTATCAAACGTTAAAATCTTCCAAAATTCATTTTTTAAGCGATTTAGATTTAAGCGAAAACGCATATTTCAAAAATAAAACTTTGCATGTTTTAGGTTTTGGTTTGAAGGAAGACGAACTGAAAGAACTTCAAAATTTCCCAATCAGTTTTAATCTGACTGAATTACCTTCCGGCATCCAAAAAATTAGTTGGACAAACCGCTTGAAAGCCGGCGAAAGTTTTCGGGCACAAGGCAATTTCCTCAACCAAAGCGATCGCGAAATCAAGCTGCTTTTAAAAGGTTTGAACACCGGTTTGGATTCCATAAAAATAGGTGCTAAAAGAAGTATGCCATTTTCGTTCCAAACCATTCCGAAAGAAAGCGGACGGGCAGTTTTTGGGTTGCTTGCAATTGCCGGAAAAGATACGGTGGAAAACGAAGCGTTGCCGACGGTGATTGAACAGCAGGAAAAACTAAAAGTATTGATGCTTTCGGCTGCGCCGGATTTTGAAAGCCGCTTTTTGAAAAACTGGCTGGCCGAAAATGCTTATGAAGTTGCGGCAAGAAGCACCATCAGCAAAAATAAAAACACAACCGGTTTTGCCAATTTGGAAAAGTTTTCGCTGGAGAAAATCACGCCTTTGCTGCTACAAAAATTTGATGTTTTGGTTACCGATGCCGTGGAATTTGGAAATTTAAGCAAACCCGAAGCTTCGGCAATTTTAGCGCAGGTGAATGCAAAAGGAATGGGTTTGCTAATCCGTGCCGACAGTGTTAACAATGCTTCTTTTATCGGTAAAAATTTTGCCTTGTACCAGCCGGACAATCCGCAAAAAGAACTGCATTTAAAGCTGAACGATGTTGTGGGAACGCGTTTAAAAATCCAAAGCGATCGTCCGGCTTTTATCCGAAATCAACCTAACGCACAAAATTTAGTGCAGAACGAAGCGGCGCAGGTGTTGGTCAGCAGCAAGTTGTACGGTTCGGGCAAGCTGGTTTTATCAACCTTAAACAACACTTTTAGCTGGCAGCTTTCGGGCAGCAAGGCGGCTTATAGCGCGTTTTGGTCGGCGTTGTTATCCAAAGCAGCGCAAAAAGTTAACCGTAAAGAAAATGTTTATACCGAAATTTATGCCGGTAAAAACAGCATGACGAAAGTTTACCTGGAAACTGCTGATCGGAACCCAACGCTAAAAGTGAACGGACAAACACTTCCGCTCAGTCAAAATCCTTCAATTCCGTTTTTGCAGGAAGCTACGTTTTGGCTGGAACGTTCGGGCTGGTTTCCAATCTTCACCCAAAACAACACGACCGATTGGGTTTACATTTTTGAAAACACCAACTGGAAAACTGTAAAAGCTGCGGAGAAAATCAGAAGAACGTTGCAATACGCACGGCAATTTTCGGCAAAGCAGCAAAACAGCCAACATCAGCAAAAAGAGGAGCTGGTTTTTGTTCCGCCCCTGTGGTTTTACCTGCTGTTTTTACTTTCCTGCGCTTTTTTATGGCTTGAAACAAAATTGTTATAAACATTTTTCCTTCAACCTTAACTAAAAAGCACTAAATTGGAACTTTTAATAAATCAAACTTAATTCTGGAGGATAATTAATTGAAAAGAAGTGACTTTCTTTACCTTTCGGGCTTGGGCCTTGGCTCGATGATGCTACCCGGCCTGGATGCGTTTGCCCGTCCGATTGACCCGATGGCTGCTTTGTACGACGGCATCGACGTAAAACTGAAAAAACAACTGGCCGATGTGGCATTGAACGCAGCGAAATCCAAAGGCGCCAGTTATGCCGATGTGCGCATTGGCCGTTACCTCAACCAGGCCATCATTACCCGCGAAAACCGTGTGCAAAACATCGCCAATACCGAATCGCAGGGCGTTGGCATCCGTGTCATCGCGAACGGCTGCTGGGGTTTTGCGGCGAGCAACAACATGACGAAGGAAGACGTTGCCAAAACGGCCGAACGCGCCGTTGCCGTGGCCAAAGCAAACGCCAAAATACAGGCCGAACCGGTGCAATTGGCGCCACAAAAAGGTTACGGCGAAGTAAGCTGGAAAACGCCGATAGAAATTAACGCTTTTGAAGTGCCGATCAAAGACAAAACCGACCTTTTATTATCAGTAAATGCGGCGGCAAAAGCAGGCGGCGCGAGTTTTATCAACTCGATCTTTTTTGCAGTGAACGAGCAAAAATACTTTGCCTCTACCGATGGTTCTTATATTGACCAGGATATTCATCGCATTTTTCCAAGCTTTACGGTTACCAAAATTGATGCGGCTTCGGGTAAATTTCAAACCCGCAAATCGCTTAGTTCGCCAATGGGCATGGGTTACGAATATTTGAACGCCAGGCCGCAGGATAAAGTTTCCGGCATAGTTACGCGCTACAAAAACCGCTACGATATGCTGGAAGACGTAAAAGCCGCAACGGCAGAAGCCAACCAAAAAATCAAGGCAAAAACAGTAGAGCCGGGCAAATACGATTTGATTTTAGACCCGTCGCATTTGTGGCTGACGATACACGAATCTGTTGGCCACCCGACCGAGTTAGACCGCGTTTTGGGTTATGAAGCCAACTACGCCGGAACCAGTTTTTTAACACTGGATAAATGGGAATCGAAGAAATTTCAGTTTGGAAGCAAGTTGGTAAATGTAGTGGCCGATAAAACGCAGCCCGGTTCGTTGGGTGCGGTTGGTTATGATGACGAAGGCGTGAAATGCAAAAAATGGGACTTGATTAGCGATGGTGTTTTGGTGAATTACCAGGCCATCCGGGATCAGGCGCATATCATCGGTTTAAAAGAATCGCAAGGCTGCTGCTACGCGCAAAGCTGGAACGATGTGCAGTTTCAGCGCATGGCAAACGTTTCGCTTCAACCCGGAAAAACCAAACTGAGTGTGGACGACATGATCAAAAACACCGAAAAAGGGATTTATATCATTGGCGATGGTTCGTTCTCGATTGATCAGCAACGTTACAACTTCCAGTTTGGCGGACAAACCTTTTACGAGATCAAAAACGGTAAGATTGCAGGCATGCTGAACGATGTGGCTTATCAGGCCAATACGCGCGAATTTTGGAATTCGTGCGCCGCCATTGCCGATGAAAGCGATTACCGTTTGGGCGGCGCTTTTAACGATGGAAAAGGCCAGCCTTCGCAGTCAAACGCGGTTTCTCACGGTTCTGCAACAACGCGTTTTAATGGTGTTAATGTGATTAATACAGCGAGGAAAATCTGACCAGAATTAAGGAATTTAAGAATTAACAGGATGCTGTTTTTACAGTATGAAAATCTAAACCAGGATTAATAGAATTTAAGAATTGACAGGATGCTGTTTTTACAGTATAAAATCTAAACCAGGATTAATAGAATTTAAGAATTGACAGGATGCTGCTTTTACAGTATAAAATCTGTGGAATCACCTAAAAAATCTGTGAAATCAATATAAAACAAAAAACATGGCGATATTAAGTAAAGAAGAAGCCCAAACGATACTCAAAAAAGTGCTTGGTTTTTCTAAAGCCGATGAATGTGAGGTTGGCTTGTACGGCAGCGAAGGCGGCAACATCCGGTATGCGCGGAACGGTGTTTCTACGGCCGGCGATATCAGTACGCTGGGGCTGGCGGTAACTTCAACCTACGGTAAAAAATCTGCAACTTCTACCATTGACCAGTTTGACGATAAATCATTGCAAACGGTGGTCAAAAGATCAGAAGAACTGGCGCAACTGGCACCTGAAAACCCGGAATACATGCCTTTGCAAGGCCCGCAGGAGTTTCCGGAGGGCATTGGTTACATCAATTCTACCGCTGCCATTACGCCGGACACGCGTGCCGAAGCGGTTTTAAAAAGCATCCAGGTTTGTAAAGATGCGAATTTACAGGCGGCAGGTTTTTTGGAGAACACAACCGGCTTTAATGCAGTTATGAACTCGAAAGGTTTGTTTGCTTACAATAAAGATACCGATGTGATTTTTTCGGTAACCACGCGCAACGCCGAAGGAACAGCTTCCGGTTATGCGGCGCGCGGTTTTAACGACATCAGCAAGCTGGATACCTTGACGGCCACGAAAATTGCAGCATCCAAAGCAAACGGATCAAAAGGTGCAAAAGCCATCGAACCGGGAAAATACACGGTGATTCTGGAACCGGTTGCGGCAACTTATATGTTGGAAAACATGTTCCGTTTTGATGCGCGCCAAGCAGATGAAGGCCGCAGCTTTCTGAGCAGGCCCGGCGGCGGAACGCGTTTGGGCGAGAAGCTGATGGACGAAAAAGTAACCATTTATTCGGATCCTTTTAACCCGGAACTGCCTTCGGCAACCTGGGACCGCGAAGGCGATAAACTGGAAAAAACCACCTGGATTGATAAAGGCGTGGTAAAAAACCTGAGCTATTCGCGTTATTGGGCCCAGAAAAAAGGTGTAAAACCGCTGCCCGGCCCGTCCAATATCATTATGGAAGGCGGAACGGCTTCGGTGGAAGATTTGATCAAAAGCACCGAACGCGGCATTTTGGTTTCACGGCTTTGGTACATCCGCATGGTTGACCCGCAAACGCTGTTGCTGACCGGTTTAACCCGCGACGGAACTTTTTACATCGAAAACGGAAAAATCATGTACCCGGTTAAAAACTTCCGTTTCAATGAAAGCCCGGTCATAATGCTCAACAACGTAGAAGCGCTGGGCAAGCCCGAACGCAGCATCAGCGTAGAATCATACCGCAGTTATTTAATCCCGCCGATGAAAATTCGGGATTTTACGTTCAGTTCATTGTCCGACGCAGTATAAATTTTTAGGTGATAAAAAAAGCATCATCCCGGGTTGGTTAAAACCATTTCGGGATTTTTTGTTCCCCTCAAAACTAATCTTAACAACCAACAGTATAAGCTCTGTAAATCGAACTTTGGCAGGAAAAAATGAGAAAACATATAGTATTAGGATTGTTGTTTATTATCGCTTTAACCTCCTGCTTAAAGCATGTGAGCCAGAGAGAAAAACGGGAGTTTGCAGACAGCATGGCAAGTGCACTGCACTTAAAGTTTATCAATACTGACCCTGAATACGCCAGTCCGTACTTTCGGATTTACAATGATACCATCGTCGGGTTCCATACAGGAGTTGTTGATAACAAGGCATATTACTTTGTCCAAAGCATCAAAAACTTAAAGTTCAAAGTAGTAACCAGTAATGATTCTTTAAGGGACCCAAGTATTTCTCCAATTGACGCTTTTAAAAATAGAAGGTTATATTTTGGAAGGTTTGGAAGAAGCACCATGCAAACATTAGACCTTGACGAGAACCTAACTGAATATTTCAGAAAATATGAGGACACGCTGTCTTATGCAAACAAGGTCATGCTTTACAAAAATATGGCCGTTATCACTAGCATGACTGGAGTTTATGTATTCGATGTTAAAAGCCATAAACTGCTTTGGAAATACCGGTACACCGAAATTGTGAACAATGGGATGAATGGGGTGTTGGGCAACAAACTTGTGTTTACCGAAACAGTGTCGGATACTGTTAAAAAAAGTGTGTACACCAATATTGTTTGCTTTGACTTGGAAAAGCTCAAGCGCACCTGGGTTAGAACTTTAGATCATTCTATGACTTTTGTTTACGCAAAGAAATATGTGCCAAGGGACCAATTGTTTAGCGATAATAATGAAGCTATCATTCCGCAAGGCGAGGCCTGTTACCGGCTTGATCTGAATACAGGCTCTGTTAAAGGGAAATTTTTATGGGGCGGTTACTTCAGAAACGATCCTCGTTATAATGTTGAAAATGGACGGCTATATCTTGATAATCAGCATACATTGGTTTGTATTGATTTAAATACGGGCAAGAAACTTTGGCAGGTTAAAAACGCAATTTACTGGGAGTTCTATAAAAATTACGTCATTGCCTGCACACCGGACATAAAGTTTTATTTGATTGTCAACAAAATAACTGGAAAAGTAGAAAGCAAAATTCCCAAGCCAGACAATTATACAATGGACTTTGATGTGGTGGGAAAATATGTACTCATTAATCTTGAATCGTTGTATCAGTAATAGTTATAGCTGTGGCAATCACACCAACTTTTTACCGATGAAAGAAGCATCCTAATTTTTTAGGATGTAGCTTTCACGAATAAAGTAAACTAAAAATTATCCCTACTTCCTCATCCAGCCCGTTTCCTCTCCCTCATCTACCAAATAAAAACCTTCAAAACTGCCCAATACATTAACTGGTTTTCCGGCAGTTAGCATTGTTTTTTTAGGCGATAAGGTATCGGGCTGGTTGTACAAAGGCTGTGCACTTTTCAACGTTAGTTTCCTTAAGGGCGCATTTACGGCATCAACAACTTTACTGTTTAAATAGCCAACCTGTTCGTTTGGCAAAGTTACTTTATAATAATTGCCGGTTGCGGCTTCAACATGCAAAGCTGTTGCTTCGGGCAATGCTTCTTTTACCGGTGCTTTTTCAGTGGGTTCCGTTAACAATTTACTGTTGCGGTTGTTGGTGCGCACCGTTGCATTCAGGTTTTTAAGCGAAGCGGTAACCGGTTCGGGTTTTTTGGTAATGGGCGCAACAAAAGTAAGCGGGTTTACGGCACCGCCATTGGTATAAATGCCAAAATGCAGGTGCGAAGGCGTGGTGCGCGCATTGCCGGTATTGCCCACCAAACCAACCGTATCGCCAATTAAAACATGCTGCCCGTTGTGTACCAACTGCGCATCCAAGTGGGCGTAATACAAAGTATAATCAGCATCGTCGGGATGAAGGAAAACCACTTTTCCGCCCAATTTATTCTCTCCTGGCTGTGCAATCCCGTTTGCCGCGGCCAAAGCTGGTGTCCCTTTTTTGGCGAAAATATCAATGCCTTCGTGTTTGCGGATTCCGGCATCACGATCGGCACCAAAAAAACTGCCGATATTGGGCTTGCCCGAAGCCGCAACCGGAAAAGCCAAGGCCGGGCCGGATTGTATGGTCAACGTGTATTCGCCGCTGCGCAACAATTCGGGCTGTAAACGAAGCAGATAAGTTCCCGCCTGTTTCACTTCTACCACCAAAGGTTTGCCGTTGGTATCTGCCGAAGCCAGCAACTGGTTCTGCTGGCCGTTTTGCTGCCACACATCCACAAAAACAGTAAAATTTTGTGCCGGGTTTTTGCTGAGGCTGATGTACAGCTTCTCCCCTCTTTTGCCTTCAAACTGAAACGTGGCCGCCCGAATTTTTTCGGCAGCAAAAAAACCGGTTTCTTTATAAGGGATGGTGATGTGCGTTGCTTTGCCCAAACTCTGGTCTGCCGTTTGCAGCCATTCGCTTCCCATCGCGGTTTGTTGCAGTCCGGCAGTTTTTAAACGGTTGCCATACGTATCGTGCGGCGACATCTTTTTAAACAAACCAGCCGGGCCCATGCTGTTGCACGAAAAAAACACCGATAAAAGAAGCATCCCAAACAGACTTTGGGTTTTGGGTTGAAAAATAGGTTTCATAACAAGTATTATACTCCTGATTTCAACCTCGGATTTGAATGAATGTTTTGTTGCCGCCCTGGTAAAGGTTTAGTACTTCGATAACAAAAACGAAAAACGAATACTGTTTTTATGCCGATAAAAACAGTATCGACACCTGCCTAAAACTAAAGTGTAAAAGTCGCTTTAAGCAGCATCATCCTTCCCGGAAGCTGGTAAGAGCTAAACGAATAATTGTTGGCAGATAAATAAATTGCGCTATATTGTTTTATGTTGAAGATATTGTTCAAGTTTAATTCTAAGTCGGTACGGACTTTATTGAACTTGTACCTTGCAAAAGCATCTGCAAAAAAATATTTTAAATGGTTGTTTTGATTTTGAACTGTTAAATAATAATTGCCCGAAAAATTAAACAGCAAATTATTTATAGGCGAATAAGTAACTGCCGCTTCCTGCAAAGCTTGTTTTACAATTGTATTTGAAATTGCTGCGGAAGAAGAACTTTCTGTCCTGCTGTAATTGATCTTGTAACTTGCATTTAACTGGTTGCTAAACTTGGTTTCAGCACTTGCGGTAAAATTGTTTAAAACCGTATTGTAAGGCAGCAATACACCGTTTTGAATTTGATTGGAACGATTAGATTGCAGCAAAAAACCGCCACTTACAGTTGTGTGCAAAGCAAAAATATATTTGCTTGTATTGGCATTTAACGTCCAGGAATCAATACTGTTTTTATAGGATAAAAGTATGCGTTGCTGAAAATTGTTGGTTATCAAACTTGATGCAATATTGTTACTTATAATATGATTGTAGGAAGCATTGATCGAGAAAAAGAAAATTGCAATTGCTTTACGCTGGCTGTAGTTCAGGATAAACGTACTGTTCTGCCTTTCGGTCAAATTTGCATTGTTGGCTTGCAGTGAACGGTAATTGATTAAAATATAACCGTGGTAAACATCTTGGATATTACCAAATTCATTTCTTAAATTGTAATTAAAGTTAATGGTTTTTTCTACCGAAATTTTATAAGTAACGCTAACTTTTGGATTAAAAAACAAGCGCGTTAAACTTTGATTGAAATGATACAAGCTGTCCGAATAATCAATTTGCTGCAGATTAACAGGCAAGCTAATACCTGCTTTTAGTTTGTCTCCGGGCAAATCAAAATTTGCTTCTGCATAAAACCGCTTGTGCAACCAATGCGTTTGATTGGCCGAACTATCTGCAAAAGCATGAACAGTTTGATTGTTTTGCACCACATTTAACGCTGATTGCAACTGCTGCGACTGCAAACTAAAACCAACTTTATAACCTTGTGTTATTTTTTCGCCAGGGATTTTATACGACAAATAATTGTTGGTGAACCACGACGGCACATTTACCGTTTGCACCAATTGCGAATACGATTTTCCTTCGTTAAAAACAGCATTGTTAAAATTGGGTCCGATTGTGCGCGTTTCCGGTTCTGCAAAGCGGTTAGCGTAAGAATAGATTTCAAAAATACGGTTGGACTTTAAAGTCTGCATCAGGTTAAACTCGTTGGAAAAATCCAATGGATTGTCTTTTAAAATTTGGTTTACCGGACTTGTATTTGCAACCAAACCAGAATACGACGACTGATGGCTGTAATCCAAAACCAATGCATTGTTTAGATAGTATTTTTCTTTATTTACGTTGAGCGTAAACTGGCTTTGCAACAAATCCGGTCGGAGTTTATTTTGCTGGCTTTCGCTGTATCGAACCGTATCTTGTGGCAAATAAACTTCGGTTCGTTTCTGGTAATATTGCCGCTGCACATCATGCAGTTCGTACAAGTTAACTTTCAATTGGACATCTTTTTTCAGATGAACCAAATTGTTCAAATTGAGCAAAGCAGACTGGTTAAACAAATAACGGTTGCGCGGCAAGTTTGGATCTCCAACTGTGCCTAAAGTTAAAATTGCATCTGATTTGTCATTATCCAATCTTTTTAAATAATCAGATAAATTGTGCGAGATCAAATCCTGCTGCAAATCCAAACTGTAATTGTTCGCTTTCAGGTAATTTATCGCTTTATACTTGTCTTTAAAAAACATTGCATTTAAGTCGGCATAATATTTATCCGGCAAACCAAGCCCCAAAGTTTCCTGCCCAACCAACCGCAATTTGGCATCTTTTTTAAAAGTGAGGTTTAGCACCACATCATCGCTTACCACTTTATTTTTTAACATTTTAATGGGTTGATAATTTTCCATCACCTGCACCTGGTCAACCACGCCGTGCGGGATAGAACGCGTGGCAATATTGTATTTATCGTCCAGCAAATTGTCGCCGTCGATGTACAAGTTAGAAATTGCTTTGCCGTTGTACTTGATCTTGCCTTTATCATCCACATCAATGCCCGGCAATTTTCTGATCACATCGCCAATCACCCGGTCTTGCGGACTGCTGAAATCAGAAACTTTGTAGCTTAACGTATCGCCGCTGGTTTTTAACCCAGGCCGGTTGTCTCTGACCGTAACTGTTTTTAGCTGATTGTTTGCTGTGGATAATTTAAATTGATAAGCCTGGGCAAAACCGATAAAAGGTTTAGTTTGCGTTTTAAAACCGATACAGCTTGCTTCAACAAACAGGTTTTTTGAGTCGGTTCCTTCCGGTACATGCAGCAAAAACTGGCCTTTTTCATTGCTTCCCTGGTAAGCAATAATCAGGTTACCGCTGTTTTTAAGGCTGATATTTGCATAAGCCACTGCTTTGCCGTGCTGTCGGTAACTGTGCCATGAATATTTTGAGCGAAACCCGTATTCAACCCAAACAAAAAAATGACTGGTAAAAACAGTATGGCAAAACTGTTCATGGTTTTTCGGGCAATTCTATCGGGTTGTTTATTTTTTTACTAAAACCGAAGTTGGTACTGGTTACGTTTACAGCACTAATTTTAGAAGCATCAATATCATCCAAAGGAGAGCCGGAACTTTTACCGGCAACTTTAGAAAGCGCCGAAGGATTGGTTTTTGCTACCTGCTGTAATCTTTCAAATTCCTTTCGTGTGGTGTAAATAGCATCTTCAGGTAATTTTACTTCTACTTTTTTATTATTGATTTGCTCAAAACCTGCAAACTCAAATACCACTTCCTTTTTTGTGTCGGTTGCCTGTACAATTAAACCAGGTAAACCATTCAACTTCCATGGGCCGCTACGAAAAGGCAAATTCGCACAAAACCACGCAATATAATCCCGGCCTTTAAAATGGGCGGTAGCTTTTTGGCAATGTAACCTACTGATGGTTATCGTATCGCTGCTGATCTTCCAGTTAATTACTGCCAATGGCTCTTCTATCAAATAATTGTTGATTAAGTTTTGCTTGATAACTAATTTTTTTGTGGTAAAAAACTGAAAGTATTCATCAGACACTGGTCTTTTCCCAGTTATATTAAGGGTTATATGGTTTGGATCTGCCGCATTTTTAACCTGATCCTGTACTTGTTTTACGAGCATTTCACTTTGCAATCGGGCATCAAGACTGATATAAGCACTTGCATTTCGTCCTAATAACAAAAGCAGGTTTTCGATATACGGATGAACGCGATCTGTTGTATCTCTTACATAAATAAAATGGTAGGTGGCTTGGGCTTGTGCAGGTTCGGGTGTTTGTGCAAAGGTTAGTTTTGTAAACAACAGGCACAGCAGGCAGATAATTGTTTTCATGGGAAGTTTAAAGTTAGATATTAGCATCAAACAAATATATAACTAAACCATTAGTAACAAAACTAAAAAATTACTTTACCTGATTTTTATTTAAAAATGCAAAAGGCCGATACTTCTTTTAGTACCAGCCTTTTGGTTGCTTGGGGAATGCTTCTTTTATTGCATAAAAATCAGTACCGCTTCACATTAAAATCAGAAATGCCGCCTTTTAAATTGAGGTAGATTTTCCGGGGCGCATTGTCAAACCCGGCGGTTTGGTATTCGTTATCGCTTTTGGATTCAAAACCATCAAAAGATTTGGAAGACAAACCGGTTTTGCTGATGATATGGCAGGCCGCATTGCTCGGCACGCTGATATTCACTTCGGAAACACCGGTTGAAATATCCACATTCATCATGGCAACAGGCTGGCCAAGTTTCAAATCCATCGAGGTTGCGCCGCCTTTTACCAACAGTTTGCGCACTTTAAATTTGCTCAGGTCTAAATCCATTTTGCTGGCTCCCGTAGCAATATCAATGTCCCAAACCGGGTTTACGTTCAGTTTGATAGTGGCCTGGTTGCCTTTGTCGCTGTCCCAATTGATGGAATTGCGCGAACTGCTGGTGTTAAAATTGATGGTTTTGCCAGAATCCGTTGCCATCGTATTAAAGTTGAACTTGCCAGACATTTCGTGTGTGCTGGCGCTGAAAAGCTGGTTGGTGGTATCTTGCAAAACATAGGTTGCGCCGCCGCCTTTAATGTTCAGTGATACTGTTTTTACCGCTGCAGAATAGGGTTCGTTATACGTCCGGCTGCCTTCTAACTTCATTACGCCTTTCTCGTTGTCATCGTCGTCGTCATCACTATTGAAATCGTTATCGCCGTTAAAAAAATGGTTGCCAAACTGGCGGCCAAAAAAATGATGGTTTGGCGGTTGCAGGCCGCGGTAAGCAACAATGCCCAGCACCGCAGCAAAAATTAAGGCGCGAAGTGTTGTAATGCCCGTAGAATTGTAATGTGAAGTAACCAAATTTACGCCCGATACAATCAGCAGCAGCGGCCACAAGCTTAAAATATTGCTCCAGTGAAAGTTGATCACATTAAAATTATCCAGTAAAAACAGTATGCCGATGCACAGCAGCAACATACCGGTAAATAATCGGTCGCGTTTCATGGTTTAAATATTATTAGAATTATCGTTTGGGTTGATGCCAGACCAGTCTTCTTTTTTGGCCGTACTTTCTGGTTCGATGGTTTTATTTTTGGCGCGAAAGATGAGCACCAAACCAATCACCACCAAAATAATCGGCCAAAACTGCTCGAAATTGAACCAGTACGGAATGATGTCCAACTGATCCATAAGAAAAAAAACGCCCAGCAAAATCAGTACAATGCCGCCAATTTGGGCCACATTTTTATTGTTGTTTACCCTAAAGTTTTGGTTGGCAGATTGAAATGGACGGCTTTCATCGTGTACCGTATAATCAACCAAAGGCTCGTTCAAAATCGAATTTCTGCGTGGCATCACAATCCACAAAACGATGTAGGCCAGCGTGCCGCCACCATGATAAATCAACGTCAGCACAAAAATTAAGCGCACAATGGTTACATCAATACTAAAATAATCGGCCAGGCCAGCGCAAACGCCTGCTATTACTTTCCGGTTTTCGTCGCGGTACAATTTCTTTTCCATGATTTTTTATATTTTAAATTTCTTTTGTTGTGGTTTGGATAATCAGCTCATCAACATTGGCCCCGGCACTCATTTTTAAACAAGTGATTATTGCTGCAGCAACATCTTCGGGCAAGATAAATTTCTTGGATGGAATTGTTGTCCCGTTCCAGGAATCAGTTAAAGTTGACCCCGGAAAAACTGCTGTTACTTTTACCTGATAAGCTTTCATTTCTTCGCGCATAACATCATTAAGACCACGCTGCGCAAACTTTGTTACAGAATAACTTCCGGCATTTGCAACAACTTGTTTGGAAGCGACGGAGCAGATATTAAAGATGTGTCCGCTTCTTGCAGCCATCAGTTTTTTTCCGAAGAAACGGTACAATTCGTAGCCGGCCATCAGGTTTAAATCCAACTGTTTTTGCAGGTTGTTTTCTTCTTCCTCCAAAATACTTGTCGGAAAAAAAGCGCCAACATTGTTTATAATGATTTGGATGGTTTGAAGTTCCTGCTCTGCTTCGGCAGCAAAAAGGCGAACTTCATCGCGCAAACTGCAATCAGTAGAACGAACAAAAACTTTAATTTGCGGGTTAATCTGCAGCAATGCTTCTTTTACCTGCAATAATTCTTCCTCATTTCTGGAACAAATGGCCAGGTTTATACC
>CAXTKQ010000089.1:0-6362 GCA_964244955.1 uncultured Sphingobacteriaceae bacterium
GTAGAGCAAATCAAAAAAATTACCGGCATCAAAAACGTGAGCCTTTTGCACACCGGCAATTTAAGCGAGGCCAACAGCGAAAAGTTTATTGCGCCCTTAAAACAGGCAACCGGCGTTTACTTTTTGGGCGGCCGCCAATGGCACATTGCCGATTCTTACCTCAATACGCTTACGCACCAGGCATTTTTTGAGATACTGAACCATGGCGGTGTTATCGCTGGAAGTTCGGCCGGTGCTTCTATTATCGGTTCTTTTTTGTGGCGCGGCGATACCAAAGGCGCGCAAATTTTAATCGGCGACCATACGCAAGGTTTAGGGTTTTTGAAAAACTCGGCTATTGACCAGCACCTGCTTAAAAGGAACCGACAGTTTGATATGGTAAATTTTATTAAAACTGCGCCCGAATTGATCGGAATTGGTTTGGACGAAGCTACGGCTGTTTTGGTGCAACGCGATACAATGGAGGTTTTGGGGAAATCATATGTGGCCATTTATGATTACAATACGATCATCGGCAACGGGCCGAACCATGTAAAAGGGAACCAGGAAGATTTTACCGCTTCTTCCGGCCCGTTTATTTTTTTAAGCGAAGGCCAGAAATACGATCTTCGCAACCGGAAAGTAATCAGGCCAGCGCGGACTGTTAAAACCAATGATGATTTTTAGGTGTTAAAAACAGTATCGGGCAAAACGGTTGCGTAGGCTAATTCTTAAGCTTCAGTTTTAGAGCAGGTTCGACTACTTATCTTCGCCCCAATTTAATCAACATGGAAAAACCAAAAGATATAAGATGGCAACAACGGTTTGGCAACTTTGAAAAAGCATTGGCTCAACTTACGGAAGCCATAGAAAACAATGGCGAAAACCCAATTGACATTATAAAAGAAGGCATTATCCAAAGATTTGAATTTACACATGAACTGGCTTGGAAAGTAATGAAAGATTTTTTAGAATATGAAGGATTTCAAAATATTGCAGGTTCCAGAAGTGCCACAAGAGAGGCATTTAACAAAGGTTTGATAAGTGAAGGCCAAGTTTGGATGGACATGATAGAAAGCCGTAACAAAACAGTGCATACTTATCATGAAAATATTTTGGAAATAGAGTACAAAAAAATCTTTAGTCTGTATTTTCCATTGTTTATAGAATTTTATGATAAGATGAAAACGCTGCTATGAAATTTGGCTTAAAACCAGAAACGATAGACAAAATCAATTCCGTATTTATAAAGTATCCGGAAGTGGAAAAAGTAGTTATTTATGGTTCAAGGGCAAAAGGAAATTACCGAAACGGATCAGATATTGACATCACGTTAAAAGGTGAAAATTTAACTGATAAAATACGTTCCAAGATCAGTTGGGATATTGATGATTTAAACACGCCTTACTTGTTTGATATATCCATATTTGATCAATTAAATTCCCCTGATTTGGAGGAACATATTGAAAGGGTTGGACAAGTATTTTACTGTAAAGAACTTAAACCAGCAAGTTGAATTTATACCCATAAAAGAAGCATTTTACCAAAACCTACTCCAGCACAAACTTATACCCAATCCCTCTTACCGTTTGCAAAAACTGCGGCGAATCCGGGTTTTCTTCGATCTTTTTACGGAGGCGGACGATGTGCATATCCAAAGTCCGGGTGTTTACGTCGGCGTTGTAGCCCCAAACTTCCATCATCAGTTCTTCGCGGTGGATAACTTTGTTTTTATTTTTAAGGAAGTATAGCAAAATACGGTTTTCCAGGATAGTCAATTCTATCTTTTTGCCTTCTTTAATCAACGTATGTGTGTTGGGCTGATGCTCCATGTTGGCAAACTTGTAGGTTTCGGCCTTGTCGTTGCTCAACTTGTAGCGCACTTTGTTTTCAATTAAAGCAACCAAAACATCCATGTTAAATGGTTTGGTGATGTAATCCGAAACGCCAACGTTGTAAGCCTCAATCTTGTCCACGTCCTGCGCTTTGGCCGTCATCATAATCACCAGGTTATCAAAACCTTTACTGCGGATTTCCTCGCAAACTTCTGATCCTTGTTTACCCGGCAGCATCCAGTCCAGCAGCACAATATCCGGGTGTTCTTCCAATATCATTTTTTCTGCGAAAAGTCCGTCCGCCGCTTCCAAAATCGTGTAACCTTCAGCTTCCAAACGTTCGGCAACCAAAAAACGAAGGTTTTCATCGTCTTCTACCAGTGCAATTTTAATTTCTTTACCCATTATTGATTTTCATAAGGCAATGTAACCACAAATTCGGAACCTTTGCCAATGTTGCTTTTAACACTGATTTCTCCGTGCATAAAATTAATTAGTTCTTTGCAAAAAGCAAGCCCCAGGCCAACACTTCCGTTTTGGTTGTATTGGTTTTGTACCCGGTAAAATTTTTTAAAAATATTGTCGAGTTCGGCCTGCTCTATACCAATCCCCTGGTCTTTAAATTTAAAGGTAACGCCTTTTTTATGCTTTTCAATTTTTATGGCCAATTCTTTTCTGTCGGGCGGCGAATATTTGTAAGCGTTTTCCATCATGTTTTGGTAAACACTGCCCAGCAAAATTGGGTCGGTAAAAAAAGTATCCACTTTTTCAATAGCGTAACTGATGTTGAAAGCCGGATATTTAATTTTAAAAGAACCGATCTGGCTTTTGGTAAACTGTTCCAAATCAACCTGTTCGCTTTTTACCTGGATCGCTTTGTTTTCCAACTGCGTAAACGATAACAGCTTGTTCATCAGCTCGTTCAGTTTATCGGCTTCTTCGTTCAAAATTTTGCCGTAATGGATGCGCTGCCTTTCGCTCAGTTCGTTTTTGCTCTGCAAGTTTGAACCTGCAATCTTGATTACGCTTACCGGCGTTTTAAATTCGTGCGTAAAATTGTTAATGAAATCGTACTGCAGCTTAAACACTTTCAGGTTTATGTTCAGGTTGCGGTAGATGAGCAGCGCGATCACCAGCAGGAAAAAATAAACCATCAGTACGCCAAAAGCGATCGGCAAAAAACGTTGGATAATTTCGTGCATCAAAAAACGCTTACTGGTACGGAAATAAAGTTTATAATCTGAAAAAGCGCCCGGAAAAGCAATTTCGGTAACCACTTTTTCCTGATCGTTGTCCAACTGATCGTAAACCAAAGGCCGGATGGTGATGGATTGGTACAAACCCGGGTTGGTATTGCGAATTTTCAAAGCAAATGGGTCCAGGTAAAACGTGAGCATATCCTGCTGATAAGTAGAAACCGGCTCTTTTACGTTAACCAGCTCCTTGTATATTTTCAGTTCCTGCCGCCGCGGGATGTTTAAGTAAGTGATTTTATTGCGCTGGATATTGTAAAAAACCTTACGCACATCAATACCCGGACTACTGATTTTTGCCGTGTCCACATCGCCCACAAAAGCCGACAGTTGCAAAGCCATCTGGTTAAAATCCGCATTGTTGATCTTGTTTTTCGGCAGCAACTTAGTGAAAACGCGGGCAGGATTGGCTTTATCGGGAGAAAAATCACAAGCGGATTTGATGGTGATACTGAGGTTGTTGGTGCGCAACGTATAGTTTTTGCGGTTGTTGCTGATGGCCAAATCGTAAAAGGTTATTTTTTTTACAAAGGGAAAATTGCTGAAAACCGAGCCGGAATAATTGGAAGCCGATTTTACATTGAGAAAGCCATCGTAAGAAGTGATTTCGGCTACTTTGTTTTGAAAGAAATTGTTGTAAGGTTTGATGGTTTGCTCCAGCACGTTCACTTTTTGAGAAACAAACTCGTTTTCGACATAACCACGCGTTAATTTATAGGCTAAAAGAAGTATCACAATAACAAAGGCCGAAATGAGGACCACAAAAGCCGAGACCAGCAAAAAATTTTTCCGGTAAGCCCTTTTGTCTTTCATTCAATCAATGTAGTTATTTTAAAATTTTTAGAAGCTAATTAAAATGTATTTATCAAGCTTTCCATGCTTCTTTTATCACCTAAAAATTGGTGGGCAATTGGTTTGTAATTTGTTTAGGCTGGTGCATACACCAATTTTTATGGGGTAAAAGAAGCATCGTAATTTTTTTGTACAAATTTAATCAGGTTCTTACTTCTTGTTTTTAAGGTTGTTTTCCAGGAAGTTTTCGATTTCGCCGTACATTTCCAAACGGTTGTTTTCGTTTTTGAAAAAAAAGCGTTCGTTTTCCTTCAACACGTATTCTACGCTTACATCGCGGCTGCGCAAATCACGCACAAATTGGTTTAGCTCGCTGATGTTTGCCCGCGGGTCTTTTGCGCCCTGAAAAATCAGCAAAGGCGCTTTAATTTTATCGGTGTGAAAAACCGGCGAAATAGCGCGCAGCATGTCTGCATCTTTTTCAGGGTTGCCCACCATTTCGTAGGTCATGCTAAGGTAAGGCTTTAAAAACGGCGGCACATCTTTTATATAGGTAAAAAAGTTGATCAAACCGTACTGCACCACCGCGCATTGGTACAAACCGGGATTAAAAGAAATACCATACAAAGCCGAAAACCCGCCAAAACCATTGCCATAAATGGCTATTTTTTTAGGGTTTGCAATATTACTGGCAATCAACCATTTTACGCCGTCGGTAATGTCCTGCTGCATTTTGCCGCCCACTTCTTTAAAACCGGCACTTTTAAACGCTTTGCCATAACCGGTAGAACCCCGGTAATTTACCTGAAAAACAGCATAGCCACGGTTTGCCAAAAACTGAACTTCAGCATTGTAGCCCCAACTGTTGCGGCTCCATGGCCCGCCATGCGGCATCACCACCACAGGCAAATCATTTTGGTAAGGCGTTTGGGGCAAAGTTAAATAGCCATTGATCAGCAAACCATCTCGGGCTTTGTAAGAAATAGGCTTCATAGCGCACATCTCTTCCGGCTTGATATCGGCATTAAAATCGGTCAGCTTGGTTAGCTTTTTGCTGTCGGCTGCATATAAATAAACAGAACCCGGGCTTCGGTCGGTGTACGTACTGATCAGCAATTTATTTTCAGAAGTATCGCGGTCAATAACCTTAATTTCCTGGTCGGGCAAAAGCTGCGAAAGGTCATCGTAAACCAGCATCATGTGTTTGTTCAGAAAAAGCTTTTTGGGTTTGGCCTCTTCCCAGCTCACCAAGTCCAGCCGATGTTTGCTCCTGGAATAATTAACTTCGCCAATATCGGCTGTTTTTTGGTCCAGGATCATTTTCACTTCTTTACCGGTTACAGCATCAATCTCTACCAAAGCCATCTTGTCGCGGTTTAAGTTGGAGAGCGCGTAAAAATGGTTGCCGCCTGCTTGTGTAAAAGCAACAGGCGTAACCGAATTACGGAAATTGTTGCTGATGATGGGTTTAAAAGGATGAGCATCATCTTGCCGAAACAAAATCGTTTCGTTTACGCCGTCGGAGGCTTTGGCCAAACGGATCGTGCCTTCCGAAGCTGGGTACCATTCGGTAATGTTGCCCGGGTTTTTGATGTACAGTTTCAGTTCTCCGGTTTGCACATTCAAATTATAAACATCAAAAGTGGCCGAATCTCGTTTGTTCATCACAATATTAATCCAGTCTTTGTCTGCCTGGTTCCGGCTTAATAACCGCAGGCGCACTTTGGACAGCGAGAGCAGCTTTTTGGGTTTCATGTCCTGCATGTTCAGCGCAAAAAGCTGATATTGGTTCAGGTCGGTCAGGTCTTTATTAAAAATCAGTTCGTTGTTCAAACTCCAGAAGTAATCTTTTACCGGATAATCAGCAAAAGATGTAATGCGGCTTTCTTTGCCGTCGGCAATGTTCTGCACAAAAATGTTAAGCTTTTTTTGGTAAAGCTTTAAATAAGAAATGTATTGCCCGTTGGGCGAGATGTGAAAAGCAGTTTTTTCGGGCGTTTTAAAAAAACTGATCACCGGGATTTTTCTTACACTATTGTTGTTGCACGCGTTAAAAACAACCGTAACTGCACAAACAACAAACAACCAATAAAGCCTTCTCATCAGGTTCTGGGATACTAAATCCGAATAATTTGATTGGGTTAAATTAGAAATTATGTAAGGATTAAACCCTCTGTCATCACAATTTTACACCTGCCCGGCTGGCTTATTTCCGGCATAACTTCGTTTAAACACATAATTAGTTTATTTTTGATTGGTATGAAGCTGTTTTTATCCCTTCTTTTTTCGTGTCTCTTTTTAACTGCCATAGCGCAATCTGATGACGTGCTGCTGGCCAGGCAATATGCGGCATCCGGAGAAAAAGACAAAGCCAGCCAGCTTTACCAGAAATTGTACAAACAGGACAACGAAACGTATTTTAAACCTTATTGTTACAGCCTGATCAGTTTGAAAAAACTGGACGAAGCCGAAAACCTGGCCAAAAAAATGGCCAAAAAGCATC
>CAXTKQ010000089.1:6372-16405 GCA_964244955.1 uncultured Sphingobacteriaceae bacterium
CTGTTAATGTGGATTATTCCATTATGCTGGCGAATATTTATACAGAAAAAGGCGAAGCGCCAAAAGCCGAAGCGGTTTATAAAGACATCCTGAAAAACTTGCCGGCAGACGAAGGCCAAATTTCGATGATTGCAAACCAATTGTACCAGGCAGGCAATACAGATTATACCATCAGGGTTTTTTTGCAAGGCCGCGCGCTGTTGCATAATGACCAGTTATTCTCGATGCCGCTGATCAGCATGTACCGTTTCCGGCGCGAGAAAATGCAAATGGCGGCAGAATATTTAAACATCCTGACTTCCAACCCGGATTATCTGTACCAGGCACAAAACAACATCGCCAACCAGTTTGACGGCCCGGCAGATTACGAAACATTTAAAGGTTTGCTGCTGGACAAAATCCAGAAAAACCCGCAAGCCATCGTTTTTACACAACTGCTTACCTGGCAATTTTTGCAGCAAAAAGAGTACGAACTGGCACTGAACCAGGTGATTGCGCTTTCTAAACGCCAGAAAGACAACGGCGAGCAGGTTTTCCAGCTTTGCCAAACGTTAAACAGCAACGAGGCTTATGATGCCGCCATCCGCGGTTACGAGTTTGTGATCTCGAAAGGAAAAGAGCGCGAGTATTATATTCCTTCGCGGATCGAAATCCTCAACACTAAAAATTTAAAAGTTACCTCGGGCAAATACCAGCAGCAGGATTTGGTAAGTTTAGAAAAAGATTATCAGGATTTATTAACCGAGTTTGGCCGAAGCAGCAATACTGCTTTTGCCATGCAAAAATTGGCCAGGCTCGAGGCTTTTAAATTGCATAAAACAGCCGAAGCGGAGAAATTACTGGAGCAGGCCGTGCAAATCCCTGACCTGCAACAAAACCTTTTGGCCGATTGCAAAATGGATTTGGGCGATGTTTACCTGCTGAACAACGAACCCTGGGAAGCAACTTTGCTTTACAGCCAGGTTGAAAAAGGCTTCCCAAACACTAATATCGCGCAGGAAGCCAAATACCGCAACGCCCATTTGGCTTATTTTACCGGCGATTTTACCTGGGCAAAAGCACAATTGGATGTGTTGAAAGCGGCAACTTCGCAACTGATTGCCAACGATGCTTTAAACCTTTCGCTTTTAATTACTGATAATACGGCTTTTGATTCTACCGGAAACGCGCTTAAAATGTATGCCCGGGCCGATTTTTTAATCTACAAAGAGCAAAACGACCGCGCGCTAAAAACGTTGGACAGCATTGACCGGGTTTATCCGGGCAATACTTTGGCCGATGATATTTTGATGGCCAAAGCACGCATTTTTATCCAGCAAAAACAGTATGCCGCCGCACTTGTGCCGCTGCAAAAAATTGTGGCCGATCATCCTACCGAACTTTGGGCCGATGATGCTGTTTTTTTGATGGCCGATTTGTACGAAAACCGCCTGAACGACAAAGCCAAAGCCCAGCAATTGTACCAAAAAATCATTACCGATTATCCTTCGAGCTTATGGATCAGCGAGGCGCGGAAAAAATTCAGGGCTTTGCGTGGCGATGCGGTACCGAGTTCTTGATAAAAACCATAGTTTTACGCCCATGTTCATTTATAATATTACGGTTTTGATTGAAGAAACCCTGGAGCAGGAATGGTTAAACTACGTTCAAACTGAGTTTATTCCGGCTATTTTGGAAACAGGGTTTTTCCAATCCTGCCAACTGTTGCAAGTAACGGATTCGCCAAACGAAGGCTTAACCTATTGCGTGCAGTTTCGTACAAATGAAATTTCATCCTTGCAATCTTACCAAAGTTTATACGCCCCGCAGATTGAAAGCGCACATCAATTGGCTTTTCCAAACCAATTGGTTACTTTTAGTTCAACCATGAAACTCATCAACGAACAATGAATATCAGCAACACCAAAATTGAAGGTTTAAAAATTATCGAGCCACGCATTTTCCCGGACGACCGCGGCTATTTTTACGAAAGTTATAACGAAAAAAAATACAGAGAGGCCGGAATTGATGCTTCTTTTGTGCAGGACAACCAATCGTTTTCTGCAAAAGGAACGTTGCGCGGTTTGCACGGACAAGCTGACCCTTTTGCACAAGGAAAATTAGTGCGTGTTTTGCAAGGCCGCGTTTTGGATGTTGCGGTTGATATCCGTAAAAATTCGCCAACTTTTGGGCAGTATGTTACGGTTGAACTGAGCGGGGAAAATCACAAACAGTTTTGGGTTCCGCCCGGCTTTTTGCACGGTTTTGTTACTTTGGAAGACGATACTATTTTCACTTATAAAGTAACCAATTATTACGATAAAGCTTCGGAAATTGGCGTTGTTTGGAACGACCCGACTTTAAACATCGATTGGCAAACGAATATTTCCAAGCTTTTGCTTTCGCCAAAAGATGAAATTTTACCAACTTTTGCCGATTTTAAAAGCCCGTTTTAGGCTTCAACTTTTTAAAGATTTGGGCATACGGCCATACAATAAGCCTTGTGCCCAATCTTCCCTTCCGTTTTTTATGGCCATTGCCGAAGCCGCATTCCAATCGTAAGTACAATTTATTTGTGCCGTGTTGATGCTGTTTTTATCGGCATAAATTAAAGCATACTTGGCATGAGGCGTCATGGATTCCATCGAAAAACGAAATTCAGCATTTCCCAAATAAGCAGGCAAACCAACGCTGCCGGGGTTCAAAATAATTTTTCCGTTAGAAAGCCTGACCACGCGGTTAACATGAGAATGGCCGCATAAAATAATCTGCTGCTTGATGTGTTCCGTTTTTGCTACCAGTTCTTCGTCTTTAAAAACAAAAACGCCATGTTCGGTTATTGCTTCCAGTAAATATTGGTTATCATTTTCCGGCGTTCCGTGGCAGGCAAAAATTAAATCATCAATAATTTGGGTTGAAGGAAGCGTTTTTAACCAGTCAATGCTTCTTTTACTCAGGTTTTTTTTGGCTTGTTCTAAAGTTTCATCGGCAGTCGTTGTGTCTAAATTTTCCAGAATGTCGCGGTCTTTATTTCCGCTGATGCAAATCATCCGTTCAGCCAAAATCAGTTCCGCTGTTTTTTCTGGTTCTAACGGGCCAAAAACATGATCGCCCAAATTGATGATCACATCTACTTTTTTTGTTTTGATGTCTTTTAAAACAGCTTCCAAAGCAAGCGCGTTTCCGTGGATATCAGAAAGGATGGCGTAAGTTTTCATAATGCAATGCTTCTTTTACCACACAAAAATTAATGTTGATTTATCAGGGAAGCAACTATTGCAACGCCTGGTGCAGGAAATTGTTGAGCGGACAAACTTTGGTAAAAAGTTTAGCAATGTTGTTTGCCGCATCTTTTTTCATCAATTCTTTATCAGATAATTGATGCATGGCCGCATAACTTTTCAACTTCAACAAATTGATGTTTGGATGGTCTGCCTCGTAACCTTTCGGGTTGTTTTTTAATTGGTCCTGCTGATCGAAGGCCGAAAAAGTATTGGTAAAAGAAGCATTGTTGATGATTGCTTTCAAAGCTTCGCCGTTGTAATCAATTTCCTGCCGGATAGATTTTAAATGATCGGCCGAAGGCATCCAATAACCGCCGCCGGCAAAAGAAGCATCAGGTTGGATGTGGAGGTAATAACCAATTTCGGCATTGCCGTTGCCGGTTTTAAAATTGATGCCGAAATTGTTTTTGTAAGGCGTTTTGTCTTTGCTGAAACGGATATCGCGGTAAATCCGCATCACACATTTTTTCGGATCGGTATCGGCGTTAACCATCGGGTCAATTTTGGCAAGCAGCGTTAAAGTTTCTCCGGCAAAATTGATTACATTTTCACGCGCCTGCTCATACAAGTCTTTATGATCCAGAAACCAATCGCGGTTGTTGTTTTCTACTAATTGCTTTAAAAAATCAAAGGTTTCTGGTTTGATCATTTACGATGTTTGGCTACCGGCAATAAATTTTGTGTGGTAAAAGAAGTATCGGCTTAATTTAAGTTGAGCCTTTCGTTGCGCATGTTCAGTTCCACATTCCTCCGCCTAAACCTTTTAAACCAAATATAACCAACTACCGCTGCGGCCAGGTAAGGCGCGGCAAGCAACACCATAATCCCTTTGTTCAAGCCATCAGCCTGTTTATTTCCGCTGCCGTGCGAAGTTTCTACATTGGCCGCACACATAGCGCATTGTGCATAAGTAGGTTGTGTGCTTACAAAAAGCAGCATCAGCACAAACGCTGCAAATATTGTTTTTAAACTTTTCATCGTTTTAATTTTTGTATGGTAAAAGAAGCATTGTAACAACGCTGATTTCTCTTGCAAATTTAAGCTAAAACTGGTAATAAGGCGAAATCATAATGTAAACTATTACACCTGTTACCGTTACATAAAACCATATTGGCCACGTCCAGCGAACGATCTTTCTGTGCCTGGCAATTTGGTTTTGCAGCGCAAAGCTGAAGCTAAACAAAATTAACGGCAAAACGATGGCGGCGAGTATAATATGCGAGATCAAAATGGCGAAATAAATATAACGCAGGTTGCCGGCTGCTAACTTTTCTGAGGCAGAAACAATGCCGTTTCCATCCAAATCGCCGTAACGGGTTTCGGGGGCGAGGTAATGAAAAACGATATACAAAACCAGGAACAACGACGAAAGGACAAACGCCGTAATGTTGATCCTTTTGTGCATTGCAATATTTTTCTGTTTGATAAAATAGAGCGATAAAAGAAGCAATATGCTGCAAGTTCCGTTTAAATAAGCATTGATTAGAGGCAGTTTGTAGGTGAACGAAGGTAACGTTGCAGGAACCGGAAGCACCTTCATGATCAATATCACAACGACCGCGAATACAAATATCGAAACGCCAATAATAATCCTGAAGATCAGCTTATCCTGTACATTGTTGGTTTTAACCGGCATTTTTTAATACAAATTATCTTTTATGTTACGCAGTTCTTCTGCAATCAACACTTTTACTTCGTCGTTCAGTTTGTTCATTTCGTTGATAGAAGTGCCGTTATAATAACCGCGAATCCGCCGCTCCTGATCTAACAAAACTAATTTTTCGCTGTAAACATAGTTATACGGGTTGTTTTTTCCGTTAACTGCAGAGAGCAACAAACCATCGCGGCTGAACCCGTAAATTGTAGTGGTGTCGCCGGTTAAAAACTTCCACTGGTTATCGTTTGCTTTTAAAGCTTTTGCATAATTTTTTAAAACCGGCACTTTATCTGTTTCCGGGTCTACCGTTATCGAAACGAATTTCAGCATATTGTTTTTGGTATAATTGCTGGCCAGTTCTGCCACATTTTTGCTGATTTCATTGCATAAAGTAGGACAACGGGTAAAGAAAAAATTTATGACGACAACTTTGCCTTTTAAGCTTTGCTGTGTAACCAGCTTGCCATTCTGGTCATACAGTTTAAAATCCTGCACCTGATGATAAATGGTATCGTAAACAACTTTTCCCTTTACTCTATGAAACGTTTTTGCTACTTGTTTTGGGCCATATATTGGCAAAGGATTATACCTGTTTTTGCCTTTGGCCTGCAGCAAATAATACAAAAATCCTGGTACTATCAATATAAGTACCAGGATTACAAATCTTTTGACAGCGGTAACGTCGAACATTAATGCTTGGCCAGCAACCAGTAATTACCTTCGTTGGTTAAAACAAGTATCAAACCAATGATAAACAAAGTAGGCACCAGGATTGCGTAGGCCATGCCAATTTTCTCAAAACGCAAGTGCATAAAATAAGCAACGATATAAAATGCTTTGGCCAAAGTAAGCACGATGTAAATGGGGTTTGCTATTCCCTGCTTTAAAACATGGTGCGGAACCAGGTATAAAGCGATAAGAAATTCGATGGCGGTTATGCCAAGCAATACAAAAAACACTTGCCAGATTTTGTGTTTGGAAAGTGATTCATGATTTTCATCATGATGAACATTGGAAGGTTCTGTGCTCATAATATTTTTATTTATAAATTATACCAGATAGAAAAAAGTAAAAACAAAAACCCATACCAAATCAACAAAGTGCCAGTACAAGCCTACTTTTTCTACCATTAAATAACTACCCCGTTTTGCATAAGTTCCTTTTAAAACATTAATCAGGATAATGATATTGATGACCACGCCGGTAAATACATGGAAACCATGAAACCCGGTGATGGTAAAAAATAGATTGGTAAAATTTGTTCCGGTGGGTAAACCTGCGGCACTTTTAAAAGGGTTGCTTCCCCACCAGGCACCTTCTTCGTGCAAGTGCGTCCATTCCAAAGCCTGGCAACTCAAAAAGATTATTCCACCAATAACGGTTAAAAACATCCACCATGATACTTCTTTTTTAGCGCCTCGATGGCCAGCCTCTACAGCAAGAACCATCGTTACCGAACTCATAATCAAGATAAAAGTCATCAAGCCCACAAAAACCAATGGTGCACCATGTTCTTTTATAAAAGGGATGGATTGAAAAACTTCATCGGGCATGGGCCATGCTTTTGCACTAAAGCGCAAAGAACCATAAGCTATCAGTAATGCCGAAAAAGTAAACGCATCAGACAACAGAAAGAACCACATCATCATTTTTCCATATTCTACAGAAAATGGAGAACGGCCACCTGCCCAAGGTGTGGTTTTAATTTGATCGATAGGTGCTACGGAGGTTGTACTCATCTAAGTTATATGTATAGAATTATTGTTGATTCAAAAGTAAAAAAACATAAAGATATATCCATAAAATATCTACGAAATGCCAAAATATGGAAGTCATCTCTAAACGAAAAAGGTTTTTAACAGGAGGATTGTTCTTGTAACTACCCATTAAACTGCTTATTACCAAAATCAGGCCGACAAGGATATGAACGAGATGGACACCAGTAAATATATAGATAAAAGATTGTGAAGCATTTGGGTTAACTAAGTAAACGCCCATTTTTACCAAAATACTCCACGCATAAAACTGCAGGCAAAAAAAAGCAAGCCCTAAACCAAGCGTTGCCCAAAGGTACTGTCTTTGCTTATCGTATTGCAATTTCTTTGCCGAACGAAAAGCCAGATACATGGTAACACTGCTTAACAGGATTACAATGGTGCTAAATATAAACGCGTGCGGCAAAATAATTTTAATCCCTTTATCAGCAGAACCTTGCGAGTACACGATAAAACCGCTGGTAAAAGCAGCAAAAAGCATAAACGAGGTTATGATAAACAACCACATGCTAAACTTTTGCGGCTGAAGGTTTAACTTTTCTTTATTATCGGTAACAAACTGAGCCATTTTTTTATTTTCCAACAAAATCAAACAATAATGCCAATTGAACTACTGGCAAGTAAAAAAAAGAAGCATACATCAGTTTTTTAGCTGAACCAATGTCTTGCTTCAACATTAAATTAAAAGCATAGTATAAAAAAGCGAAGCTTGAAATTAATGATATTGCACCAACATATAAACCACCAAAATTGTAAAATGTTGGCAAAAGACTTACCGGAACCAGGATTAAAGTAAACACAAAAGTAATTACGGCACTTGTTGCATCTCTTTTTCCCGTTGGCAGTAACCTAAAACCTGCTAATTTGTAATCGTCATCCAAAACCCAGGCAATAGCCCAAAAATGCGGAAACTGCCAAACAAACTGTATCGCAAACAGAACTAAAGCAATATAATCAATTTTGGGATGGGCGGCAACATAACCAATTAATGGAGGCAGTGCGCCCGGAATTGCACCGATAAAAACAGCAATAGGTGATTTTCTTTTGGCAGGCGTATAAATAAAGGCATACAAAAAAATAGAAAATACTGATAAGTAGCCTGTAGTTAAGTTTAAACTTCCTAAAATATATGTCCCGGCGATGCCCATAAAAAGGCTTAGCACCAAAGCTTGTCCGTTGGTCATTTTGCCCGATGGCAAAGGCCGGTCGGCTGTCCTTCGCATCAATTTGTCTAAGTCTTTTTCGATGATTTCGTTAAACCCGTTAGCTGCTGCGGTAACCAAAAACCCGCCTAAAATCAACAAGCCCCAATTTTTCCAGATGATTTCACCGTTAACTTTGCTGCCAATTAAAAAAGATATGGATGCTGAGAATACGACCAGAAACGTAAGACGAAATTTAATCAGCTTAGAGAAATCGCTAAATACCATACTTCGCTCCTGACGTTTCTGCTGTTTCAAATAAATTCAGCAATAAATAAAACTGTGTACCAAATAATAAACTGGCTAAAAACAAGTGCGCAACTTGTGCAATTGGAGGCAAGCCTAAATAAGCCAGTGCAATTCCTGCAAAAACCTGCAATGTAATAATGATAAAGCTTGTACCCATCAATTGTTGTTGAACTGAACTTTTTACGTAGGTTTTCCTAATCAGCATAAATAAAAACAGGTTAACCAAAATCACCAACAGGGCCAAGTTTTTGTGGTTGAATAAAACCTTTTCCGCTCCGTTGACCCACTCCTGCCTAAAGTTTCCTTGTAGCCTTGCCGCATATTCGTCAATTTTTTCCCGCACTTCTGTCCCTATCGAAATTTGTAAAATATCCAATACCAATGCAAAAAAAGCCGCAACAACTACCCATGCTTTGCCAGAAACTTTTTTGCCTGCTTTGATCATTCGTGCTTTATGCCAGGTATAAATACTGATAGCCAGAATAGCCAATGCAATTAACATATGCACAGTTACAATCCAGGGAACCAAATTTGAAGAAACTACGATAGAACCGATCCAAGCTTGAAACCCGACCAAAAAAAGGTTAAACAGGCTTAACAAAACAATACGCTTACTAATTTTCCAGTAGTAAAAAGAGTATGCTGCTGTTAATAGAAGAATATTACCTGTGATAAAACCAATTAAGCGGTTAATATATTCTGTCCAGGTTTTAGCTACATTAAATTCTTCTTGTTGTGGCATGACTGCTAAATTACCAGCCTTAATTTTTGATGCAAGTGCTGTGTATCCTAAAGCATTTAAAACCTTAACAAAACGTGTATTTTTTTTAACCTGTATCTCTGCGTATTTTGTACGATAATCAACCGGCAACTGTGCTTCTTTTACCGGTGGAATATACTTGCCAAAACATTTAGGCCAATCTGGGCAACCCATTCCGGAGCCTGTACTTCTTACCACCCCGCCAGCTAAAATCAGTATAAACAGCGCAATTACAGCAATTAGATTGATGGACCGAAACCTTTTTTCCAAATTAAAATATTTCAATTTTCTGTTAAAAATTAAGGGTATTTAGTAGGAAAAAATTCCTGCATAAATACCCTTCAATCAAATAAAATTATACGGTGCAGTTTTTATTTTACTTCCTGTGATGGGGAATTTTTCTTTAGCCATTCAGTTTGCATTTTTTCCACTTCCGGGTCGTCTTCAAAATCATGTGGTAAGTTTGAATTCAAAGTTTGAGAGAAAGGTACTGTCTGCGGAATAAAATCCTGGTCATGTCCCGGTTTACTGTAGTCATAAGACCAACGGTAAACGGTTGGTATTTCACCTGGCCAGTTTCCATGAATACGTTCTACCGGTGTAGTCCATTCCAAAGTATTTGCATTCCAAGGGTTTTGGGAAGACTTTCTGCCAAAAAATATGGAGGAAACGAAGTTGTACAAAAACGCTACTTGCGCCAATGCCGACATAATTGCTGCCCAGGTAATGAATGTGTTAACAGAAAGCCATTGCTTCATTGATTCAAATTCTGTAAAAGCATAATAACGGCGCGGTACACCATCCAAACCCATAAAGTGCATCGGGAAGAAAACCAAATAAGCACCGATGAAAGTTAGCCAAAAATGTAAATAACCTAATTTTTCATCCATTAACCGTCCAAACATCTTTGGAAACCAGTGATAAACGCCAGCTAGCATACCAAATATTGCAGCCGAACCCATTACCAAGTGGAAGTGGGCAACCACAAAGTAGGTATCGTGTAAGTTGATATCTATAGCAGAATTACCTAAGAATATACCGGTCAATCCACCAGAGATAAAGAAAGAAACAAAACCGATGGAAAACATCATGGCAGGTGTGAACCGGATATTGCCACGCCATAAAGT
>CAXTKQ010000090.1:0-14676 GCA_964244955.1 uncultured Sphingobacteriaceae bacterium
CATCCAGTGCGAATAAGCACCATGATAACGTTCAGCTTTCTCCAAAAAACCAACGATCTTTTTAAAGCGCTCTGTGCCTTGTTTCTTTGTGATAAAATGGCGTTCCATCCCAACCAAAATCGCCATCACACCGAAACCCGAAGCGCCGGTAGCAATAGTGGCTTGGTCATGATCCGGATAAACGCCGTCCATGTGGATACGTTCGTGCGCCATGCCCGAAACCGGATCGGCACCTTGCCAGAAGTATTGAAAGGTGCGCTGCTGCACCGTATCCAACAATTGGTTGTCGGTTAGTTTTTTTTTGGTCTGGGCTTGGAGGGGCAATGAAAAAAGGGCGATAAAAACAGTATGGAACAGCAACAGGATGGCGACACGCGGTTTGGGGAATACTCTTTTTATCGGCATATTTTTGGTATTGTAAGAAACAATACAGCCGGAATAAAGCTATTCCGGCTGTAAAAAACTTGTTTTTAATAGCCTGGATTTTGGGTAAGCTTTCCGCCGCTTAAATCAATTTGTGCTTGCGGTATCGGAAAAAGTGCCCGTGTGGCCGACCAGGTTTTATTACCATCTGCCGCAAAAGCTGCTGCAGCACGGCCTGGTTGAACTGCATCTTGGCGAACCAAATCAAAAAAACGATCGTGTTCCATGGCCAGTTCCATCCGCCGCTCGTGCCAAATGGCAGGAAGCGTTGGCGTAACATCTGCTAAACCAGCCCTTGCTCGAACCAGGTGAAGATCGGTAGTTGCAACGCCTGTGTTTCCTAATTGTAAGGCGGCTTCTGCGTTGATTAACAAAACATCGGCATATCTTAAAATACGTACCTGTTTTGGCAACCGGTCTGTATTGCCGCCGCAGTTTGTTTCTACGGTACGGCTGTGGTAGGCTTTGTAGCTGTAGCGGGAATTTTGAACAGAATCCTGGCTTGGGATCCGGAAACCATCAAACAAAACTGTCCCGGTAGAATTGGTAGCGGTTGTAGGGTTGATAAAAATAATAGTCCCTTTTTGACGGACATCGCCGGCCTCATACTCATTTACCAAACTCTGGGATGGGTTGTTAAAACCAAAACCCAGATCAGACCAGCCATATTTTCCACCGGCACGCGGGCCTTGCGAAACGGTGTATAAGTTGATACCGGCAGAACAATCTTTATTGATACCAGCTTGGATTTCAAAAATTGATTCTGCATTGTTGTTTCCGCCATCGCCTGTTGCAAATGGTTTTTCGCGCCAAATCAACGAATAATCCTTTACCAATGAATATTTACCGCCTGAAATTACCGCTTGCGAAAGGTCATAAGCTTTCTGGTAATTCTTCATGTACAAATAAACTTTGGCTTCTAAAGATTGGGCTGCACTTTTTGTTGCCCGGCCAACATCGGTAGCGCCTTTTTCCGGCAAACTGGCTACGGCAAAATCAAGGTCGCTGATAATAAAAGCATAAATATCTGCTGCGGTAGCACGGGTTTGCAATTGCGGGCTGTTGGCTTCGGCAACGGTTGGAACGTGGTCTAATTTAGGGACACCACCAAAAAGGCGTACCAGGTTAAAATAAAAATAGGCACGTAAAAACCTGGCTTCGGCAAGCAGTTTATTTTTTGTGGCAGCATCAAAAGTTGCGGTTTGCAATTGGCCCAATGCCTGGTTAGTGCGGGCAATTCCTTGGTAATAACCGTTCCAAACATTGTTGACAACACCATTTGTAGCCGAAGTTTGTAAATTATCAATTTGTAAGGCATCTCCATAATCATTGGGCGAACTTCCTTTATCGCCATCGTCAGATGCAATATCCGTCATGATCACAAATTGGAAACTATCAATATCAGGGTCAAAACCACCGATGTAAAACACATTGTAAATACCGGTTACCAGGTTTTGGGCCGCTACCGGGTCTGTTGCTATTTGTGCCTGGGTAATTTGTCCCTGAGGGTTTACATCCAGGTAATTTTTACAGCCATCAAAGCTTAAAGACAATAAAGCAACGCAGGCAGTAGCGGTTATTATTTTTTTGTTAAATATTTTTTTCATGTTGATAATGATTAAAACTGAAGGTTTAGGCCGAATGAAAAGGTACGGATAGTTGGATAAGTGCCCAGTTCAATACCCGAGCCTAAAATATTAGCAGTATTATTAGGATCTAAACCTTGTAGCTCCGGACTAAAGCCGCTGTAACGTTTTGCAGTAAACAAATTTTGCGAAGTGGCAAAAACACGCAGGCGGGAAATTTTTGCCCTTTTTAATAATTCTGACGGAATGGTATAACCCAAAGAAAGATTATTGAGGCGGAGGAACGCGCCGGATTCAACAAAATAAGTTGATGCAGGCGTGGATTGAGTGATTACGTTCGGATTTGTTGTGGAAGGATTAGAAGTTGTCCAGCGATTGTTGGCATAATTGGATTCAATATTATCTTCAGGGCTGTAACGGTAAGCTTTTTTACCATTATAAATCTTGTTTCCCCAGTTGCCGTAAAAATCTGCATTCATGTCAAAGTCTCCATAACTCATGCTCAAATTAAAACCGCCAAAAAACTTAGGTTGATAAGAACCTGCATAAATCCTATCGTTTGCATCAATTTTACCATCGTGGTTAATATCGGCATACATTAAACCACCAACTTTATTGGCTTCATAAGTATTGGTTGGAGCGGCAGCAACCTGTGCTTGGTTTTGAAAAACACCTGTTTCCTGTAGTACGTAGAAACTGGCTATCGGATGCCCATTGTCTGTACGGGTTACATTTCCCTGGTTCCCAACGCCGCCGCCTTGCAAAGCCTGGCCACCGTTTAAACCTGTTACCGTGTTTTTATTGTACGATAAATTGGCGCCAATGCTGTATTTAAATTTACTGCCCACTTTGTCGCTCCAATTTAAAGAAACCTCGGCACCTTCATTTTTGTAAGAAGCAGCATTGGTAACATATTGGTTGTCAGGATCACCTAAAATACCGGGAATAGACACGTAAGTAAGGGCGTTTTTAACTTTTTTGTTGTAATAATCGGCTTCACCGGTCAAACGGTTGTTTAAAAAGCCATACTCGATACCCAAATCCAACTGATCGGTAGTTTCCCATTTTAAATTGGTATTTTTTATATCCTGGATAACACTGCCATAAGTAAGTGTGCCATTGTTAAAATAGTAAGGCTGATTGATGCCTGCGGTAACCACATACAAACCAGTGCCAATATTATCGTTGCCCAATTCGCCGTAGCTTGCCCTCAATTTTAGGTTGCTAAAAACAGTATTGTTTTTCATAAAGTTTTCCTCACTTACAACCCAGCCTGCACCTACGGTATAAAAATTACCGTAGCGCGAACTAAACCTGGAACTGCCATCCCTGCGGAAAGTTCCGCTTAACAAATACTTGCCGCCAAAGCTGTAATTGCCGCGTGCAAAGTAAGACTCGCGGGTGTATAAGTCGCCGCTGTTTGCATCCAAAGCATTTAAACTCGGGTCGCCCAAGCTTAAATACCACTCGTCCGGGCTTGAAGGCACATTGATCCTGGTGCCATTAATAAAGCTGGATCTGTATTTTTCCATTGAGTAGCCACCTAAAACAACGATATGGCTCTGGCCAAAAGTTTGATCGTAAGTAGCGGTATTGTCCCAAACGTAATGAAAGGAGTTATTTTGTTCAACAGTTAATGAACTATTGGTTTGGCGCTGGTTGCCTCCGGCTACTGTAAATGTACTTGCATCATTGTTATACTGGTACAAGTAAGAGCGGTTGTTATTAAAAACAACATCATCGTTAAAAGCCGAATGAAGCCTTATAAACTTTATCGGATTATAATCTAACGCCAAATTCCCTTGTACACGGTTGCCAATATTTAAAGTATTGGTTTTATCAATTTGTAACAATGGGTTGCCCACATTGCCCCAGGCGGAAGTATTACCATACAAACCGTTTGCGGTTTCGGCCGGGATGATCGGCGCAGCACGGTAAATGCTGTTGTACGTATCGCCAAGCGGAACGGCACGTTCTGCCCCGCGCGACAAAGAAAGCTGGGAGCTTAACTTCAACTTATCAGTAATGTTAACATCTGAGTTTTCACGAAGCGTAAAACGCTGAAAATTATTGGTTTGAATGATTCCGTTGTTGGTTAGATAATTTGCGCTGACAAAGTAATCAGCTTTATCAGAGCCACCGGAAACAGAAATGTTATGGTTCATCTGAAAAGCATTTCGCAAAACAGCATTATACCAATTGGTTGTTCCGGGAGTGGTTAAAGGTGCAGCATCGCTTGATTTAATTTTACCGGGATCAGCATCATTCAGATAAGCAACATACTGGCCACGGTTTGCCATTTGCACCTTGTTGGCAATTTGGCTAAAACCAGAATTGGCATCGTAACGAACAACAGGAGGGCCATTTTTGCCTTTTCTTGTTGTGATGATAATGACACCATTGGCACCACGAACACCGTAAATAGCTGCCGATGCATCTTTTAGCACATCTAAACTTACAATATCTGCATTGTTGATATTCCTGATATCGTCTGTCAATACGCCGTCAACTACATAAAGCGGCTCTGCGCCAGCCAAAACAGAACCTGTACCGCGGATACGAACTTGCGGCTGTGAGTTAGGCTGACCGGAAGAAATGATCTGCACACCAGCCACTTTTCCCTGCAATGCCTGGGTTGGTGTTTGCACGGGCTGCCTGGCCAGGTCTTCGCCGTTTACGCTAGCTACAGCGCCGGTAACGTCCCTTCTGCGTTGCGTTCCATAACCAATCACCACTACTTGTGCCAACTGTTTGGTTTCGGCAGCCAGTTTTATGTTAAGTGTAGTTTGATTGGCAACCACAATTTGCTGCGTGGTATAACCGATATAAGTAAAAGTAAGCGTAGAATTACTGGGTGCGGTGATGCTGAACGTACCGTTAACATCAGTTTGTGTACCGGTTGTGGTCCCTTTTACTAAAACGCTTACGCCAATCAAGGTTTCGCCTGATGTTGCATCAGTTACCGTTCCCTTGATATTTTGCTGGGCAAAAGAAGCATTAAGAAAAAGAACAAATACCAGTACCGCACCGCTTAGGTTGGTAAATAGTTTTCTCATAAGTAGATTTGGTAATTAATTGGTTTGATTGATACAAAGCTAAAACTAAATGTTATTTTTTGCCGAAAAAGTTTGAGTCAAACCACCAAATTAAACCTTAATCAAACCTACATTCACCAAGAGCAACAAATGCTTCTTTTATGCCACTAAAAAAACAGTGCTAAAAGAAGCATCAAACAAAGGCATTAAAGTAATGGAAACAACCTTTTGCTCAGGCTGATTTATGCTTTTTGGCCGAAACACTTACCGGTTGCGGCACTTTTACATAATATCCCGTTCCGTCATAAACCCTTTTTCTTGGATGGGTTTGGCAATTTTCAGAGCAGCAGCCGTCCAATTGCCAGCCGCATTCGTCGCATTGCGTAAAATGCTCGTTGCACTCCGGGTTGGCGCAATTAATCATTTTCGGCGTTTCCTTTCCGCAGTTAAAACAACGGGAAATAACGACCGGGTTTACCGAATTGACATCAACCGACAAACGGTTATCAAACACATAACACTTGCCTTCAAAATCTTTGCCGCCAACTTCTTTGCCGTATTTAATGATGCCGCCGTGCAACTGGTAAACGTTTTCAAAACCTTCGTGCAAGAGCAAGGCCGAAGCTTTTTCGCATTTGATGCCACCGGTGCAGTACGTCAGTATTTTTTTATCCTTAAAAGAAGCAAGCCGGTTGATCATCTCCGGGAAATCGCGGAAATTTTCAATATCCAAAGTTACCGCGTTTTTAAATTTGCCCAGGTTATGTTCGTAGTCAGAGCGCACATCCAGCACAATCACATCGTCGCGGTCTTTCATCTCCATAAATTCTTTTGGTTCCAAATGGATGCCGGTTTGTTTGTTTGGGTCAATCATTTGCGGGTCGCGCAAACCTGAATGTACAATTTCGGACTTGTACCGGACGTGCATTTTTACAAAAGTTGGTTCGGCCACATTATCCACCTTAAAATCAATTTTGGCAAATCTTGGCTCGGCGTGCAAAGTTTGCATGTATATTTCGCATGCTTCTTTTATGCCCGAAATTGTTCCGTTCAAACCTTCATCGGCCACAATTATGCGGCCAACTAAATCCAAGCTTTTACAAAATTTTAAATGATCGGCGGCAAATTGCTCTGCGTTTTCTATCGCAACGTAGCAGTAATATAAAAGGGTTTGGTATTTCATAACAACATTGATACTGGTGTAAACAGCGTAAAATGAAGCGCAAAAGTACGGTTTTTAGGCGGAAAGGTGAAAGGTAGTAAGGTGAAAGGTAGTAAGGTAAAAGGTTGAAAGGTAAAAGGCTGAAAGGTAGAATAGTGCATTCCTTTCACCTTCAAACCCTTTACCTTTCACCTTCAAACCTTTCACCTTTCACCTTCAAACCTTTCACCTTTCACCTCCCCTCAAAACCCATAATAAATCCTAAAGCCCTGGTGTACTTTTTTCTCCGCATTGTAGGCGATGCCGTAATCAACCCGAAAAATAAAGCGTTGCAAACCCACATAAAATTCGGTGTAACTGTTGTAAGCTTTGGTTAGGCTGCCCAACGCTTGTTGCTGGCTGAGATAAGAAGCGCCAACAATTTCTTCCAACTTAAACTGACGCATAAAAGGTACTTTGTTCAATAAAAAACCCGAAAAATTATGCTCGTAATGGCCTTCTAAATATCGCGTCCGGGTGCTGTAGGGATAATAATCCAAAAAGTGAAAAGAGCCGATGCTTGGGTTAAACGTTAAGCTTTCGTTGCCCAAAAAGTGTTTGTAGTCCGGGTAGAAAAGCTGTTTCCGGTCGAAAAATTTTCCGGCAGAAACCAGGAAAGAAGAATAGCCATACAAGCCAATGGGGATTTTATTTTGAAAAACATGGATCGAGCCATAATCGTAGTTTTCATCAGAACCCAAAACACCAAAAGCTTTACGGTAGTTCAACCGCACTTGCGGATACTTAGAAGGTTGGTAAAAACGGCCGTCGGGGCGCGTGGTATATTGCTGGTCGAACGTGAACAAAGCACTGCCACGAAAAGTTAAAGACTGGTAAGTTGGAAACAATTGCGTTTCGGCGGCCGGGTTTAAAGGATTGTTGGAAGTAAGCCTGTCATCCTGGTTGATCTTATCCAGCATGGCCGTGTTGTACAATTGTTTGTGGTTGGCATATTCCAACTCGCCGTTCAGCAAAACCCCGTTTGTTACCTCGCGCTGCGTGCCAATTTTCACGGATTCGTTGCGGTAAAGTTTCAAGTAATTTTGGTTGTAAAGCAGCGTTCCAAGCGAGTTGATGAACAAACTTTGCGTGCCCAAATTGTTCAGGTCCAAAACATCCGAACCTATTTTTCCATAGATCGTTCCCTGGTTAATTGGGTCATAACGATAACTGGCAACCGCATTTAAACTTAAAAGATGGTTGGAAAAACCGTAGCGCAAATTTGGGGTGATAGAAAAAGCACGCCGGTCTTCGTCGCTTTTGGTATAAGTGGCTTTTAAATTGACGGCAAAACCTTCTACCGTGTTGTAATGGATTTGCTTGTAAAAAGCCGGAAAAGTGATGGACGTATGGTCGTACCGGTCGTTTTTGGTGTAATCGGTAATTAAAAAAGGAAGCACTTTAAAGTGGTTATTGGCGCGTTCTACCGAATCCAGATAATGCTTGGTGTTTTTATGGCCGGCCGTATCGTCCCGAAATTTATAGTTTTTGCTTTCTTCGGCCGTAAGCGGAACCGGGCGGTTTTGGTTCCAGTAAACCGAATCTTTTTTGTTGACGCCTTTGGTGATCTTCATGATCTCGCCGTTAAAAAAACCTTTCGGAAACTTTGGGTCAACATTATAATTGCTGTAAATGCCGATGAAATAACCATCAAACTGAAAACCCAACACTTTGCCTTTGAAAGCAAACTGCACAAAAGCCGGTTGCCAAATGTTGTTTTTGACCGGGATATATTGCTGGCTCAAGTTTAAAGTATCTACAAAATTGATCTGCGACTCTTTGGTCAAATGCAAATCAACACTGTAAATGCGCCATTGCCCGTCCACAATATAAATGTTGCCGCGAAAAACCGGGTCAAACTGCCGCCGCGGGATCACTTGGATTTTATCAACCGTTTGTCCGTTGATGACATCCGTTCCAAGCAGTTTGTAATGGTAATAAAACAGCGCGTTATCGGCAATGGGCGAAACAAAACCACGATTGGTCAAACCATCCAAAGTAATGAGGTTTTGATAAAAAGACAATTGCAAATCGGAAGCGCGGTTAAAACTAAATGCATTGTTGCGGCCTGCAATTTTGGAAGAAACCATCACTTCTTTGATCTTGTCCGGTGCTTCAAAATTGAAATGCGACTCGGACTCCGACAAGTAAATTATGCCTTTCCGGTTAGAATCCAATTGTAAAACTTTTTGCACATCGCGGCCCAAAATCTTTTTGGGCGCGCTCAGTAGTTTTTGCACGCCTTTGATGTAAACATCGCAGGAATAGGCTTTCAACTCGGTTAAATGTTGTTTACGCCGTGCAACCGTTTTGCGGATGATGGCATAAGCCGGGTCTTCGCCGTTGCCGTTTACCGATACTTCTTTTAGCTGGTAAATTTCTTTGTCCAGCACCACATTGTGTTCCAGGTTATTTTCTGCCGATAAATGTTCTGTCTTCTCCTTAAAACCTACAAAGCGGTAAATTATATCGTAAGTTCCCGGGCTGATGCGCAACTGGTACAAACCTTTATCATTGGCCGAAGTGCCTTGCGTGGTGTTTTTTAAGTAGATGGAAGTAAAAGGGATTGGTTTGCCATCTGCATCGGTGATTTTACCGGAGATGACCACCTGCTGGCAAAAAGCCGCACTAATTAAAAACTGGGCTATAAAAAATAGGCGTAATTTTTTTTTCATTGTGATAAAGATAAATAAGGGCTAAAAACCAACCATCATTTTTGCTGTTAAAAGTTACTTTTTTGATGATTGAGGACTGGCAAATTTACGCCATGAATATAGTGTTTTGTGCCAAAAGGTTTTGCCGCAACCGTTACTAATTTCGATAAAATGCCTGATGCTTCTTTTATCGGTACTTTTTTAGTGCTTTATTACAAACTGTACACATACCTAAAGCCCTGGTAAATTTTGTTGTGGCCATCAAAAGCAAAACCGTAATCAAAACGGATGAGCAGTTTTCGTACCCCGATATAAAACTCGTGGTAGTTTGATTGCAGGTTTTGGGTGAGAAAAGAGCCGCCGACAATTTCTTCCAGCCGCAACTTGCGCAGCAAGGGCACGCGGTTAAAAAGGTAGCCGCCAAAATTATGCTCGTAATGGCCTTCCAGGTAATGGCGGTTGGTACTGTAAGCGTAATAGTTGAGGTAATGGAAACTGCCCAGAGACGAATCAAAAATAAAGGGTTGGCCGCCGCGAAACTGTTTATAATCCGGGTAATACAAGCTTTTATGGTTCAAAAACGAGCCGGCAGAAAAAAAGTAAGACGAATAGCCCAAAACGCCGGTACGGACCCGGTCTTGAAAAACATCAACCGAAAGGAAATCATAATCCACATCCGAACCTAAAACCGGGAAACCTTTGCGGTAGTTTACCCTTAAACGCGGATAAGGAGAAGGCTCGATGTATTTGCCGTCAGGCCGCTGCGTGTATTGCTGGCTAAAAGTAAAAGTGGCCGAACCGCTGAAAGACAACGACTGGTAGCGCGGAAAAAGCGGCACATCACTGTAGGGGTCTAAAGGGTTGTTGGATTGTTCGGGCACGCCGAGACGGTTTCTTACCGGTGTAACCTGCGTACTGTCGTGGTATAAATTGTTCAAACTGCGCCGGTCAGAATATTCCAGCAAACCGTTCAGCAAAATGCCGTTTTCTACTTCGCCTTGCGTACCAACCTGCACAAATTTCGACTGGTAAAGCTTCAACAAATTATGCTCGGTAAACAAAGTACTCAGCGTATTTAAAAAAAGGCTTACCGTGCCGGAATTGTTCAGGTCGAGAAAATCCGTCCCGATTTTTCCGTAAAAACTGGCCTGCTTGCTGGGGTTGTAGCGGTACGAAGCGTAAACGTTGGCATTTAGCAAAGGGATGCCAAAACTGTAGCGCACGGTTGGCCTTATTTCCAATGTTTTTCCGTTTGAGGCAAACTTTTTAAAACGTGGCGCCACGTTTACGCCCCAGCCTTCAACCGAGTTATAAAAAACAATGTCTTTGGGCGACTGGATGTTGTACCAACGCTTCGTGTCCTGGCTTTTAATGGTGTATCCGTTTAAAACCCAAGGTAAAAATAAAAAGGTGTTGTTTGTTTTTTTTGCCGAATCCAGGTATTGTACAGATTGCCGCTTTTTGCCCAGACTGTCTTTATTGTAGTAAAAAACTTCTTCCTGCCGTGTTAACGGAACCGGGCGGTTATTGTCTAAGTAAACAGAATCCCGACGGTAAGCAATTTTAGGGATTTCCATAACCTGGTTGTTAAAAAAATGGGGCGCAAAGGCATGGTTGATTTTGTAATCAGAATAAATACCTTCGTAATAGCCGCGGAAAACAAAGCCCATTACTTTGCCCTCGTAATTAAAACGGACGGACAACGGCAGCCAGACATCGCCCTTGACCGGGAAAAACCGCTGTGTAAGCCGCATGGTATCTACATAATAAATATTTGCGGTTTTGTACAGTTCCAAATCCAAACTGTGCAAACGCCAGGCGCCATCCACAACATAAATATAGCCGGCAAAAGTGGGGAAACTTTTACGTTTGGGGATAACCTGCAGTTTATGGACCAGCAAACCGTTTTCGTTAAAACTGCCCACCAGTTTGTACTTGTAAAAAGCCAGGGCATTTTGGGCAATGGGCGAAACAAACGAACGGTTGCTCAAGGCGTCCCAATGCAGCAGGTTGTTGTAAAAATCGGTTTTGATATCCAGGGCGCGGTTAAAGTTGAAGCCGGGATGGTCGCCGGCCATTCGGGAAGCCTCCAAAACTTCTTTCACCTTTCGCCTTCCGGCATAATTAAACTGCGAACTTGCTTCGGCCTGATAAATGATGCTGCTGCCTTTTTTACTTAAGCTCAATACTTTGATTACGCTATCGCTGAGGTAACGCTTTGGCCCCGAAACCAGCTTTTGCACGCCTTTTAAATAAACCTTGCACGTGTAATTGTCCACTTGTTTTTTATAGAAACGTCGCTTGCCGATCACTTTTCGGATAATGGCATAAGCCGGGTCTTCCCCGTTAGCCGATGCTTCTTTTACCACTAAATTTTCTGTCTCCAGCCGGATGTCCAAAACGGTGTCCCGTTTTAAATCAAGCGTGATGCTGGTTTGCTTTTGCCCAATCAGGCTGAAAATAAGTTTGTACGGGCCCGGATCTAATTTGAAGCTGTAAAAGCCGCGTTCGTTGGCCAAGGTGCCTAAAGTGGTGTTTTCTGCAAAAACGGCGGCAAAAGGCAAACGTTTGCCTGCGGCATTTGTAACTGTACCGCTTACATTATGTTGCTGGGCAGCAGCAAACAAAGGGAAGAGCAAGACAAAAACCAACAGTAAAAATTTCTGCATGAAACACAAAAACAATTTAGAGACAACAGATTAAAAAAAGATTAATTGCTTTTGAACTTTAACCGCCAACAATCAAAAATATTACACAACAAATATACTGGTTAAATAACCTTTTTGTATAAAACCCCATTTAAGCGGGTAATTATGTTTTTTATACGGTAAAAGAAGCATGCCTAACGGATTATTTAGGTAGATAAAACAACATCGCCGATAGTCAAATTTTGAATTAAAGCTGCCGGATTGATTTAAACATCGGCAAATAACTTTTTAACCCTTATTTTTGCACGTTAAAAAGCCGGATTTTTTCGTTTCAAGCTTATGTTAGAACAAATTACAGATTATACAACGGAGGTCAACAATTTCAATCCTGCCAATGCTGCCGAACTGGAAACTTTCCGCATCCGTTTCCTCGGCACAAAAGGTTTGATCAAAGACCTTTTCGATCAGTTTAAAACCGTTGGCGCCGAAGAAAAACGCGCATTTGGTAAAACGTTAAACGAATTTAAACAACTGGCCGAAGCCAAATACCAAAGCCTGAAAGAAGCTTTGGAAACCCAGCCTGAAAAAACCAAATTTAAAGATGATCTGACTTTGCCCGGCGAAGGTTTCGAAATCGGTTCGCGCCATCCGCTTTCTTTGGTGCGCAACGAAATCATTGATATTTTTAAACGTTTGGGTTTTATCGTAGCCGAAGGACCGGAAATTGAAGACGACTGGCACAATTTCTCCGCCTTAAACTTCCCACAGGAACATCCGGCCCGCGACATGCAGGATACTTTTTTTATCAGCAAAAAAAGCCCGGCTGATTCTGGCGAAGCCGCAGGTGATATCGCTTTACGCACGCACACTTCTTCGGTACAAGTGCGGATGATGGAAGCCGGGAAACCGCCTTTCCGCGCCATTATGCCGGGCCGCGTTTACCGCAACGAAGCAATTTCTGCTCGTGCGCACTGCTTTTTTCATCAGGTTGAAGGATTGTATGTTGATGAAAACGTTTCTTTCGCGGATTTGAAGCAAACACTTTATCATTTTGTGCAGGAATTGTACGGGCAAGGCACCAAATTGCGCTTCCGTCCCTCCTACTTTCCGTTCACCGAGCCTTCGGCCGAAATGGATATTTCCTGCACTATTTGCCACGGCTCCGGTTGCCAAATGTGCAAGTACACCGGTTGGGTAGAGATTTTGGGCTGCGGTATGGTGGACCCGAACGTGCTGGAAAACTGCGGCATAGATTCAACAAAATACACCGGTTTTGCGTTTGGAATGGGTATCGAACGCATCACCAACTTAAAATATGTTATCCGGGATTTGCGTTTGTTTTCCGAAAACGATGTCCGCTTCTTAAAACAGTTTCAAACCGAAATCAGTTGAGCCGAAAAATCCCAGTATTGCTTCTTTTATGCCTGTTTTTTCTCTCCTGCGGAAAAACAAATGTTGGCGCCATCCCAAATGTTCCGGTCAACTTCAGTGCGCCGCTTTCTGATCCGCGGATCAGCAGGCTGACTGCTGCCGGTGGTGCCGTTACCATTGATGGTTATGGCGTTGCCGGATTGGTTATTTATCATCGGCCGGACGATATTTATGTGGCTTACGACCGTTGCAGCAGTTATCAGCCCGAAAACCATTGCGCGGTAACTCTGGACAGCCCAACTTTTACCGCGACTGATCCTTGCAGCGGTTCCAAGTTTTCGCTTTCGGATGGCTCGCCGGTAAAAGCACCGGCATCGCGATATTTAAGGGCTTACAGTGTGAATGTCAGTCAGAACCAAATTTTTGTAAGCAACTGAAATGGAAACTGACAAAACAACTGAATGCATTAAACAGGCCGCCCGCGAGTTGTACCGCAAGTTTGGTTACCACAAAACCAGCGTGAACGAAATTGCCAAAAAAGCCAAAATTGCCAAAGCCACCATTTACAAATATTTTGATAGCAAAGAAGCGATTTTGCAGGTTTTGCTGATGGATTATATCCGAACGAGTGTGGACGATTTGATCCAAAACAGCGCGATGGACAAAGACGAGGAAAAACATTTGACCAACCTCATCATGAAAACCAGCCGCCTTTCGTACACCATTTGCAACGAATTTATCGGTTGGGATTTTATCCGCGAATCGGCCAACGCGCAGGATTTCCTCAAAAAGCTTTCCAACGAACTGGAAGAATTGCTGTACAAATCCTTCACCGGTGTAAGCGAACTGCATATCAACGATACCTTCCCGGCACGGTTGCGTTTCTTGATCAAATCCAGCAAAAGCATTGTGTTTAGCTTTGCTTTTACTTCGGTGAGCGATTCGGATGTGCGGAAGAATTTTGTGAGTTTTCAGAAAGAGATTTTGCCGTACTTGGTTAAGGCGGCGTTGAAGTAGCGAAACTAATTACTTAACTCTTCTACTTTTGCCCAAATTGTTTCTGCAATGCCTTGCATTCCTTTATCTCCCGGATGCTGTTTCACGCCATCACTAACATTTTGCCTATCAAAAGCATAATTACTTAAATCATCTCCCAAAAAGCTTAACGAAACATAAGGCGTGTATCTACTCAAAATCACATTTGCATAATCATGATTAGGCCAGAAAGAACCTGCAGCCAAAATTTTTAGGTTTGGATTTCCAACTTTCATATAAGCCAACAAATTTTGATAACATTTTGCAAACGCAACAGAATCAAAACTGCTATCAACATTTTCAGCTATGCGCACAATAAGTAAATCCGGTTTTTGATTTCGGTAAAGCTTTAACTCGGCATCAAAATCATAAGTGTTATAATTTACTTCGAAAGCAGCTATGTTTTTGGCTTGTACAATTGCTTTACTATTAGCCTGCATAAATTTTGTTGTTAAAAGATGCACATAATCTTTCTCCGGAATTGTTGCAGCCATTCCCCAGCCTCCATTCCATCCAATACTTGGCGTAGCGGGAGCATAAGTAATGCTGTTGCCTAAAATTAAAATATTCGCAAATGATACTTTTTTTATACTCGTTTTCTCTGTAGCAATATTTTTTTTACAATTCGTTAAAAGCAGAATAAGAGAAATTGAAATAAGTAATTGTTTCATGGCTAAAATTACATTCAATTTAAAATAATAGAGCGATCTTTCTGAAATAAAC
>CAXTKQ010000090.1:14686-16285 GCA_964244955.1 uncultured Sphingobacteriaceae bacterium
ATGCTTCTTTTATCACCTTAAAATTCTCTTTAAAAACCCCATTTCCTAAAACTAAAATTACCGCTAAATTTGCGGCTCATGAGAAAAACATCAGCCCGCGAAAAAACCATCGTAGAAAACGTAGCCATTTTTGATATTGCCGAAGAAGGAAAAGGCGTTGGCCGCGCTGGAGAACTGGTGGTTTTTGTAGAGAAAGCCGTGCCGGGCGATGTAGCCGATATCGAAATTTTCCGCAAAAAGAAAAACTTTGGCGAAGCTAAAATTATAGCCCTAAAAACAGCATCGGATTTGCGGACCGAACCTTTTTGCCAGCATTTTGGCGATTGCGGCGGCTGCAAATGGCAGCACATGACGTATGAAGCGCAACTGCATTACAAGCAAAAAGCTGTAACCGATGCGTTGGAACGTATCGCGAAAATTGATGTAAGCAACGTGATGTCGATCATGCCCTCGCCGGAAACGCGTTTTTACCGCAATAAACTCGAATTTACTTTTTCGGATAGAAGATGGCTGACCAACGGCGAGATCAGCAGCGGCGAAACTTTTGCTACAGATGCTTTGGGTTTCCATGTTCCGTTGTATTTCGACCGGATCTTGGATATCCAAAAATGCCATTTACAAGCTGATCCTTCCAACGAAATCAGGAACAGTATCCGGGATTTTGCCATTAAAAACAGCATCAGTTTTTACAATTTGCGGAACCACGAAGGTGCGTTGCGAAATTTAATTGTCCGCAGTTCTTCCACCAAAGAATTAATGGTGATTGTGGTTTTTGCTTACGCGGAAGAAGATCAAAGGAACAACTTGCTGGAGTTTATTAAAAATTCGTTTCCGCAGATCACTTCGCTCCTGTACATCATCAACCAAAAGAAAAACGATACGATTTTTGACCAGGAAGTGATCACGTACCACGGCCGCGATTTTATTTACGAGGAAATGCGCACTGATTTTAGTAGCATAAAAACAGTACGTTTCCAAATCGGCCCAAAATCTTTTTATCAAACCAACTCGCAGCAGGCCACGCGTTTGTATGAAGTTGCGCGCGATTTTGCCGGTTTTACAGGTGATGAACTAGTTTACGATTTATATACAGGAGCCGGAACAATTGCCAATTTCATCGCCGGAAAAGTGAAGCAAGTGATTGGGATTGAATATGTGGAAAGTGCAATTGAAGATGCAAAAGTAAACTCGGCCATCAACAATATTACCAATACTACATTTTTTGCGGGAGATATGAAAGACGTGCTGGATGCTTCTTTTACGGCACAAAATGGCAAGCCTGATGTAATTATCACCGATCCGCCGCGGGCAGGAATGCACCCTGATGTGGTAAAACGTTTGATGGAAATTGAAGCTGAAAAAATTGTATATGTAAGTTGCAACGTGGCCACACAAGCGCGCGATTTGCTGGTTTTAAAAGAAAAATACGAGGTTACAAAAATACAGCCCGTGGATATGTTTCCGCATACACAGCATGTAGAAAACGTGCTTCTTTTACAGTTAAAAAAATAACAACATGAACCCGGAAGATTTATTACAGGAAGGCAGCGAAGAGGAAAAAAAGCAACGAAGCCCGCTGGAAAGCCTGGCAGTTGATGT
>CAXTKQ010000091.1:0-16094 GCA_964244955.1 uncultured Sphingobacteriaceae bacterium
GACCACCACCAACCCGATTGCCGTTGGCGACCAGGTGGATTTTGAGATCGAGCCGGAACAGCAAACCGGCGTGATCCACAAACTGCACGACCGGAAAAATTACATCATCCGCAAATCCATCAACCTCAGCAAACAGGCGCAAATTATTGCAGCTAATTTAGATTTGGCTTTGCTGGTGGTTACGCTGGCTTCGCCCCGAACTTCACTGGGTTTTATTGACCGTTTTTTGGTTACTGCCGAAGCTTATAGCATTCCGGCCGGTATTATTTTCAATAAACTGGATTTGTTTAGCGATGAAGGTTTGAAAATTTTGGCTGATTACCGTTCTATTTATGAGCAAATTGGGTATCAATGCCTGGAAGTTTCGGCCTTAAAAAAAACAGGCATAAAAGAAGTAGAAGCCGTTTTGAAAGATAAAACCACGCTTTTTTCCGGCCATTCCGGCGTAGGAAAATCTACCTTGATCAATACGCTTTTACCTGATCAAAACCTAAGAACAGGCGAAATTTCCGACTGGAGCGATTCCGGAAAACACACCACCACTTTTGCCGAAATGTTTGAACTGCCTTTCGGTGGTTTTTTAATTGATACGCCCGGCATCCGTGAGTTAGGCGTGATTGATATTGAAAAACAGGAACTGAGCCACTTTTTCCCCGAAATGCGCAACTTGCTCAACCAATGCCGTTTCCACAATTGCCGCCACATTAATGAGCCTGGTTGCGCTGTTTTAGCTGCGCTGGAAGATGGTGATATTGAACCTTCGCGTTATGAAAGCTATTTGAGCATTTATCAGGGAAATGATACGCGGGCTTGAGGAAGAGAGTGTTACGTGATAAGTTTTAAGTTGTACGTAATGAACAAATTGCTTTTCTCCGCCCAAAACTTACAACTCACAACTTAAAACCCACAACTTCATAATGAGGGCAGTTATCCAACGCGTAAGCGAAGCATCCGTCAAAGTAAACGGTTTGGCAACCGGCGAAATTGAAACCGGTTTTGTGGTTTTGTTGGGGATTGAAGAAGCAGATTCCGAAGAAGACGTAACTTGGCTGGCACAAAAAATCATCAACCTGCGGGTTTTTGCTGATGAAAACGGTTTAATGAACAAAGCTTTGGCAGATGTTAACGGTTCGGTTTTGTTGATCTCGCAGTTCACGCTTTTTGCACAAACGAAAAAAGGAAACCGGCCGTCGTTCATCCGCGCAGCAAAACCAGAATTAGCCATTCCGATGTATGAAACGATGATTAAAACATTGGAAAACTTGTTGGGTAAAAGTATTTCCACCGGACAATTCGGCGCGGATATGAAAGTGAGTTTGGTAAACGACGGACCGGTTACCATCATCATGGATACAAAAGATAAAGACAACCACTGATTTTATGACGATAAAAGAAGCACAACAAGCGGTTGATCAATGGATCAATACAACCGGAATCCGCTATTTTAACGAGCTGACCAACACAGCCATCTTAATGGAAGAAGTGGGCGAAGTTGCCCGAATTATGGCGCGCAAATACGGCGAGCAATCGTTCAAAAAATCCGACGAAAGCGTAAACCTGCCCGATGAAATGGCCGATGTTTTATTTGTGCTGATCTGTCTGGCTAACCAAACCGGCATTGATTTGACCGAAGCTTTAGAAAAAAACATGGCTAAAAAGAGTATCCGCGATGCGGACAGGCATCGGAATAATGAGAAGTTAAAGTAGATACTAACACTTATGCAAAGTCAATATCACTATCATGTTTAACAGCATAAGAAATTGCTGCTTTTACAAACTCATTTAAAGTAATACTTTTTTGGGCAGCTACTAAAGCAGCTTCTTTGTGTAAGGTAACAGGTAAACGCACATTAAAACTTCCTTTATATGACTTTTCTGGCGTTTTTTTTAGCTCTTTACAAGTAACCAAATAATCATCTACAGCCTCATAAAAGGCATCTTTTACTTCTTGAACAGAAGTTCCTTCAAATGTTACTACATCATTAATACCAAAAATATTTCCATAAAAAACCTCATCCTCTGGACTAAAATTTATTGTGGCCAGGTAATCTTTATATTTTAAAAAGTTAGTCATGATTAAAGCTTTCCTTTCTCTCTTAAAGCAGTAATTACAATTTCGAGCGCATATCGCTTTACAATATTGCCCGGATGTGGTTTATGTAAACTAATAACAGACTTTTGTTCATTTACAAACTTCCTTCTTGAACCACCGGTTTTGCCTGTTGATATTTCCGAGTAACCAAAATACTTTAAAACAGTTGATAGCTCCTCCCAAGTAAAGTCTTTAGGAAGTGAAAGTAATCTTGCTATTAATTTGTCGGCCTTACTCAATTTTGCAACTACTATTTAGTTACAAAAATCAATAGAAAATTCTAAAATTAAAATAGTAAAAGCAGAAAAATAAAACTTGTTTAAGCCCTCAACTTCACCAGCTTCTCCCCTTCCAAAACCGGAATCGCCGTAGTTAAATCAACCTGCAAACAAAATTTAATATCTTCTTCAATACCTAATTTTTTCAAACGTTCGCTGTGTGCTGTTTTTTGCAGGTATAAATTGAGGTCGTTTTTGCCTAAATTAAATAAATCGTTGGCAGCGATACTTGGGTCGTCTAATTTGTAGTTGCCTGCTTTCAACTGATCAACAACAGCACCGGCGAATAATGCGTCTTCCAAATTGAAGTTGTTTTTCCAACCGGCGCAAACCAATAAAATATTTTCCTGCTGGAATTTTAACCAATTGCACAAAGCCGTAAGGTTTAAAAAAGAACCGATCACAATTTTTTTGGCTGCGCGGGAAAGATGTAAAGCATGCGTGCCGTTGGTTGTGGTAAGCACAACTGTTTTGCCCGCAACTTTTTCTTTGGTGTAAGAGAAGGGCGAGTTGCCGAAATCAAACCCGGAAACTACTTCGCCGTTACGTTCTGCAGCCAATAAATAATCCAAACCTTTTTCGCGGTACGCCGCACATTCTTCTACTTGGGCAACCGGAATGATCGCTTCGGCTCCGTTTTCAATGCCGTAACAAATGGAAGACGTGGCCCGGAAAATATCGATAATCACGGCAATGCTGTTTTCAATTGGATAAAGCGGCAGCAGTGCGGGCGTGAGGCAGGTTTCGATCTTTAACTTTTCGCTCATTTGAGATTGATTAACACGGTTTTTTAGGTGGTAAAAGAAGCATCGGCGAAAAAACAATTATTTGTAAAAAGGCGGCTTCACTACTTTGGCTTTGATTTTTTGATCGCGGATTTTAATGTAGATTTCTGTTCCTTCTTTGGCAAAAGCATTGCTCACATAACCCAAACCCACTGCTTTTTGCAACGATGGCGATTGTGTGCCGGAAGTTACTTTGCCGATTACGTTTCCTTCGGCATCAACAATTTCGTAATCGTGGCGCGGAATGCCGCGTTCGATCATTTCAAAACCAACCAACTTTTTGCTGATGCCTGCTTCTTTTTGCTGTTTCAAGGCTTCGGAATTCACAAAATCTTTGTTGAATTTGGTGACCCAGCCCAAACCGGCTTCCAGCGGAGAAGTGGTATCGTCAATATCGTTTCCGTACAAACAAAAACCCATTTCCAAACGCAAGGTATCGCGCGCAGCGAGACCAATCGGTTTGATGCCAAAAGGTTCGCCGGCTTTAAAAATGGCGTTCCAAATGGTTTCGGCGTGATCGTTATCAAAATAAATCTCAAAACCGCCGGCACCGGTATAACCCGTGGCAGAAATAATGACGTTGTTAACGCCGGCAAAAATGCTTCTTTTAAAGGTATAATATTCCATCGAAGCGAGGTCAACATCGGTTAAGCTTTGCAACGCTTCGGCAGCTTTCGGGCCTTGCACGGCCAACAGCGAAGTACGGTCGGAAATGTTTTTCATCTCCACACCAAAATCGTTGTATTTTGTAATCCAGTCCCAGTCTTTTTCGATGTTGGAAGCATTTACCACCAACATGTAGGTTTTCTCATTCAAACGGTAAACCAACAAATCATCCACAATTCCGCCGTTTTCGTTCGGCAAACAGGAATATTGCACTTTGCCGTCGTACAATTTAGAAGCATCGTTGGTGGTTACTTTCTGGATCAGGTCCAATGCTTTTTCGCCTTTCAAAATAAATTCGCCCATGTGGCTCACATCAAAAACGCCAACCGCTTTGCGCACGGTATCATGTTCGGCATTAATTCCGGCGTAGGTAACCGGCATGTGGTAACCGGCAAAAGGAATCATTTTGGCGCCGGTTTTTATGTGTGTATCGGTGAGGGCGGTAGTTTTCATGGCAACAATTTTTGTGGTGGCAAAAGTAGCAAAATAAGCAGAAGGCGGATTAAACTACCGTTTTTGCTTCCTCAATTTTAAAAGGCAAAGGCTGAACGCGAAAAGTTAAACGGTGATAAGGCGTAAACCCTTTTTCTAAAATAACCGAGCGGTGTTTTTGGGTTGGATAACCTTTGTTTTGATGCCAGTGGTATTCGGGATGTTCTTGGGCGATTTTTTTCATGTAATCATCGCGGTAGGTTTTTGCCAGGACGGAGGCGGCCGCGATACTGTAATATTTGCCATCACCTTTTACAATGCAGGCATGGCTGAGCGATTTGTATTTTTTGAAATAATTGCCGTCAACAATCAAAAATTCGGGTGGTAAAAGAAGCATGTCCAATGCGCGGTGCATGGCCAAAACTGAAGCTTGCAGGATATTGATTTGGTCAATCTCCAGGTTATCAACCGAAGCTACGGCAAAAGCTAAAGCTGTTTTTTCAATCTCCAACCGCAACTGATTACGCGTTTTTTCATCCAATTGCTTAGAATCGTTCAGTTCGGGATGAACAAAGTTTTGCGGCAAAATAACGGCGGCGGCAAAAACCGGCCCGGCCAAACAACCACGGCCTGCTTCATCGCAACCGGCTTCCAGCAATGTGTGCTGATAGCGTGGCAAAAGTGCCGGTCTGTCGTTCGTAGCCATCATCAAATTTTGAACTGAATTGATACTGTTTTTACCGGTCAAAAATTGGTGTTTTATTTACAACAAATGGTAAGCAATGTAATATCATCAATGGGTTTGCCTTTAACCTGGCGGTTAATGTGGTCGAGTATTTTGGTGTTGAAATGGTCGGGTTTTAATTTGCCGTGCGTTTTTACATATTCGCGCAGCTTTTTTTCGTTCCAGTTTGGGCTTTCCTCGTCGTATTCGATCAAGCCATCGGTATAATTAAAAATCGTAAACTCTTCTTCCAGCAGCATTTCGCCCATGTTTACAAAGGGCAGCTTATCCAAAACACCAATAATAGTGGTGCCTAACTTTAGCTCGGTGATGCAGCCTTTGTGGTAAACGATGGACGGGTTATGGCCGGCATTGATGTAGCTGAGCATCCGGCTTTTCTGGTTAAATTTCCCCAAAAATATGGTAATAAATTTTTCGCCGCGGGTGGTTTTAATGATCACATCGTTTAGCTTTTCGATGATGGTTGTCAAATCTTCTACCACCGATGCCCAAGCGCGCAAACTGGCCTGCAAATTGGCCATCAACAAAGCGGCAGAAACACCTTTGCCGGAAACATCGGCAATACACCACAAAAATTCATCTTCGTTCAGCCGGATAAAATCGTAATAATCGCCGCCGATATTTTGGTGCGGCAAATAGCGTGCGCCAACTTCAATCCCCGGCTCGTTGTAAATGGTAATCGGGATCAGCATTTGCTGCACATCGCCCGCCAGTTCCATTTCGCGCTGAAAGCGTTCGGCCTCAATACGTTTTCTAAACAGCTTTTTGTTTTCCAAAGCCACCACAATCACGTTGGAAAGCGTTTGGATAAAGTTGAGGTCGTTGCCCAGCATTTGCGGCGTGGTTTTAAAATCGCCTATGAGTGCAAAAGCCAGCAGTTTGTTTTTTTGAAAAACCGGGATAAAGTAATCGTAATTACTCAGGATTTCATTTTCGTGCAAATTAACAAGCACCGGGCCTTTAAACCTTCCTAAACCTTTGCAGGCTTTCAGCAATACGCGGTGCTGCTCAAACTCGCCGCCGTAGTAAGAAACACATTTAAAGCGGTTTTCCACTTCGGCCATAAACCGGAACTTGCCCACTTGCAGGTAATCTTTCAAAATCACTTCCAGCATGTCCAGCAAAACTGCCGTCGTGGCACTTTTGTTGATTGCCTGGGTTACTTCCAGCAAAGCATTTAATTCTGCCTGTCTTTTTAAAAGCAGGCGGATCAATTCATCCTCTTCAGAATTATGGTTGATGTTTTGCATGAAATTATACTTCTTCCCCCATCATTTATGTTGATTAAACCCGCGTATTTTGTGATTTAACATCAAACGCATCGCGCAAACCAATAGTTACCACATTAAAAGCATAAACTATCAACATGATGGCCAGCCCCGGCAAAATAGCAAGATAAGCTGAATCTATCACAATGTAACCATAATGTTCCTTAATCATGGCGCCCCAGGTGGGCGTTGGCGGTTGCGCGCCGTAACCCAAAAAGCTTAAACCGGCTTCGAGCAAAATAGCCGAAGCAAAATTTGAAGCCGCCAAAACCAAAATAGGCCCGGTGATATTGGGCAAAATATGTTGGCGGATTATGCGGTAATGGCCAAAACCCAAAGCACGTGCCGCTTCAATAAACTCTACTTGTTTTAACGCGATTACCTGGCCGCGCACCAAACGCCCAACTTCAACCCACATGGAAAGGCCAACGGCCACAAATATCTGCCACAAACCTTTGCCCAAAGCAAAAGAGATGGCAATTACCAACAGCAGCGCGGGCAAGGCCCATAAAACGTTCATCAGCCAGCTCAGCAATTCGTCTGTTTTTCCGCCAAAATAACCTGCTGCCGAACCAAAGCCTACGCCGACAATCAAACTGATCAGCACGGCCACAAAACCAACAGCCAGCGAAATCCGGGCACCGATAATCAAACGGCTCAACATATCGCGGCCATAAATATCCGTTCCCAACCAAAATGTTTTTTTAATGATTTGCCGGTCTGTTATTTCTTTTTGCACTTGGGGCAATGCTTCTTTTAGCACCTCTTTTTTGGTGCCTTGGGCCGAAGGATTATCCGCAATGCTTTTTTTACCACTGATTTTATAAATGTTGTAGGCGGTTTCTGCGGCCACATCTTCATCGCCGATGTATTCGCGGACGTAAATGGAATCTTTGTTGAAACGATAATGGGTTATCGGCACGTTGCGCCAGGGCGAAGGCTGGCCGAACAGCATTTTACCGATAAAATTGACGGTATTAGTTTGGCCTTCTTTTTTGATGCGGAGGATGATAAAAGAAGCACCAGGCTTTTTCAGGCCCAGTTGCACCAGCATATCGTTGGCTTGCGGCGTGCCGTCGGGCGTAATCAGATAACCTAAAACGGCAACAAGCGATGTGAGCAAAATCAACAACATTCCGGCAACGGCTAATTTATTTTGAAAGAAAATTTTTTGGTTAGAAGAAAGATCGGCTTTGGTCAATGGTTGTTCAACAGGAATGTTTTAAAGTTTAAATATAGGCTTTGGTGCTTCAAAACCCTATTTTATTTTCAAAAATATGTCAATGCACTTTCCGGCCTTTCCATTCGTACGTGCCTTTGTTGCCGATGATGCCGATATAAACCACGTAAAAAACATGCAGCAAAGAACCTAAAGGCAACAAAAACAGTAGTTTGCGCCGTTTAAAAAATAGGGCGACGAGCAATAAAAAAATGCCTTCGGCAAAAATTTTAAAGAGCAATTGCAAGCCGGCAACTTTTAAAAAGTATGGGTTGAAAATGCCGGCCACCAAATTAACCAGGATAAGGACGTTGAAAAGCCAGAAACCAACCGACAAAGCCACAATGGATTTGTCTTTATACTTCACCGACTTTGATGCCCAGCGGCGGCGTTGCTGCTTAAATTCTTCCCAGTTTGGTTTGGCGTGTGTATAAACGATGGCTTCGCGCTGCTTTAAAAATTGGATTCCCTGCGGATATCTGGCGGCTATTTTTTGCAGCAGCAGTTCGTCATCGCCGGAGGCCAAATCGTCAATTCCTTTAAAACCGCCAACTTCGTTAAAAACACTTTTTTTATAGGCCAAATTTGCGCCGTTGCAGGTGGAAGCTTTTCCGTTGCCAATAGTTGCCGCTCCCAAACCGATAAAAGCCGAAAACTCCAGCGCCTGCATACTTTCGAACAAATTTTTATCCTCAAAAAAAGCAACCGGCGAGGACAACATCAACACGTTGCTTTCTTCAAACTTAGTTACAATCGCTTCCAGCCAGTGCGGACCCATGCGGCAATCGGCATCGGTAGCCACCATTAAATCGCCGGTTGATAAACGGATGGCTTCGCTGATGGCTTTCTTTTTGTACGAATTTAAGGCGCGGTCTTCTTTCAACTGCAACAGTTTTATGCCGCGATCCGCATAACTTAAAATAATTTCGGCAGTGCGGTCGGTTGAGTGGTCATCGGCAATAATCACTTCCAACAATGCTTTCGGATATTGCTGCGCCAAAATATCTTCGATGGTTTTGTGGATGCCGGCCTCTTCATTCCGCGCAGCAATCAGCACCGTTACTTTAGTTTGAAATGCTGTTTTTACCACATAAAAATTGGGCTTGGTGCGCAGCCAGCCACGGATCAAAAACACAAACAAAAGCACATACAAAACCGTAAATAAAACTGCTGCCAAACTAAGTATTGTTGCCAAAGAAGTTGAGTTTAAGTACAAAAACAGAACCGATCACCGCAGGAATAATCAAATTGATGAGCCAGATGCAAGATACACAAGCCATAATAGCAACGGATTGCGTGGTGATAAACCCGAACAGATAATTGGCGATGAAGTTACGCACGCCAATGTCCAGCAAATCCAGCGAAGGAATGGCCGACTGGATAAAAAACAGGTTAAAAACCATCATCATCACCGGGATTAAATGCAAATCGGGCAGCAAAATATGGATCAAAATATAATATTGCGAAGAAAAAACCACGAACCGCGCCAGGCTCAGCAACATAATCAGAGTTAATTGCGGGAAGCTGTACTTGGCCATGATGCTGAAAAAGCGGTGGTATTTTTGGAGGAATTTGATCTTATCCAGCAAAAACACCAGCCAGCGGATGCGAAAATAAAACATCAAAAAAACTATGATAAAAACAGTACCCAGCACGGTGATCCCAAAAGAAAGCCAAAAGTTTAGATGCTGATAAGTGTAAATTAAATACAGCAACGACAAAGTACCCACCACATTGGTTACGGTATTTTGGCCGAAAGCACCAACGGCCATCGCAAAAATGCCGTGAATGCGTTTTCTTGGGGGAAGGTACAAAATCCGTCCGCCATATTCGCCAATGCGGTTTGGGGTGATGATGGCCATGGTTAACCCGCAAAAAACGGCTTCGATAGCTTTCCACAAACTCATTTTTTCGAGCAGCTTGGTCAGGTATTTCCATTTCAGGGCTTCTAAAACCCAGTTCAAAAACATCAGCAAAGTAACGGCAATCAAGCCTGCATAAACCTGGTTTTGCCCAATCGAATGGATACGGTTTACAAATTGCTCCAGGTTTTTGTTGTGGTTAACGTGCCGGTAAACAAACCAGATGGTAAGCAGTAAAATCCCTGCTTTTAGCAGGTAACCAAGCGTTTTACGGGCAATACGGGCCAAGGCTAAATTTTTTGCAATGTTACGGATTTGGGCTATACTTGTTCTATGCAGGTGGAAAAATCGAAAGAGCGGGTTATTTTAGGCATTGACCCCGGAACGAAAGTGATGGGTTACGGTTTGGTGAAAGAGAACGGACAAAAGCTGGAACTGCTGAGTTTGGGCGTGGTGAAGATGGAACATCTGGACGACCACATGCTGAAACTGCAACGTATTTTTGAAAAAACCGTCAATTTAATTGATAATTACCACCCGGATTGTTTGGCGATTGAAGCGCCTTTTTATGGCAAAAATATCCAAGTGATGCTGAAGTTGGGAAGGGCGCAAGGCGTGGCAATGGCGGCGGCACTTTCCCGGAATGTGGAAATTACAGAATATTCGCCACGAAAAATCAAGCAATCCATCACCGGAAACGGAAACGCCAGCAAAGAACAGGTTGCCGCCATGCTGCAAAACTTGCTAAAGTTTAACGAAACGCCTGATTTTTTGGATGCCACGGATGGTTTGGCGGTTGCAGTTTGTCATTCTTTCCAAAAAATAAGCACCAAAAGCGGTAGTAAAAAAAGTTATTCCGGTTGGGAATCTTTTGTGAAAGATAATACCAAACGTGTTGCTTCGCCAGCAGTTACCGCAAAAAAAGTAGTGTAAAAAAAGCATTGCTGGTTTAGCATGATACTTCTTTTATCGGCATAAAATCTTACTCTTCCCGCAATGCTTCTTTAATTTTCTCCGCCGTTGCTTCCATTTCTGCTGCGCTAAAACTTAGTTTTGGGCGGGAGAAATTCATATCGTTTACTTCGTTCATCGGAATTAAATGAATGTGCACATGCGGAACTTCCAAACCAATTACGGCAACGCCAACTTTTTTGCACGGAATCACTTTTTTTAAGCCTTCGGCCACAATTTTGGCAAAGATCATTAAGCCGTTGTAGGTTTCATCGTCCAGGTCGAACAAGTAATCCACTTCCTTTTTCGGGATCACCAACGTATGGCCGTTAGCAAGCGGACTCACATCCAGAAAAGCCAGAAAATCAATGCTTTCTGCAACTTTGTACGCTTCAATTTCACCGGAAACGATTTTTGAAAATATGGTCATAAGAAGAGTTGTAAGTTATAAGTGGTACGTTGTAAGTTTTGGGTTACGGGTTAAAGGTGCTAAATTTTACGGGTAAGTTGCAATGCGAACTATAAAGGCAACTTACAACTTATAACTTACAACTGAATTCTACCGGCTGATCTCCATAATTTCAAACTCAATCTTGCCGGCCGGAACCGTGATTTCGGTTTTGTCGCCTACTTTTTTGCCCAGCAAACCTTTGGCAATGGGCGAAGTAACCGAGATTTTGCCGGCTTTAAAATCAGCTTCCGTTTCGGACACCAACTGGTATTGCATCACGGCGCCGTTTTTCAGGTTTTTTATTTTGACTTTAGACAAAGCCAGCACTTTGGTGATGTCCATTTTTGATTCGTCCAGCAAGCGCGCGTTGGCCAGCACTTCGCCTAATTTGGCAATCTTCGCTTCGTGCAAACCTTGTGCTTCTTTTGCCGCATCATATTCTGCATTTTCTGAAAGGTCGCCTTTGTCGCGGGCTTCGGCAATCTGCTTGGCAATGGATGCGCGGCCTTCTGTTTTCAGAAACTGCAGTTCTTCCTTTAATTTCTCTAACCCTTCTTTTGTATAGTAAGCAACTTCTGCCATGATCAAATATCTTTAAATTCTGGTTGTTATAAACTAAAAACATCCTCCCGGAAAGAAGGATGCAACGTTTTTAAAAAACAAACAAGACTACACCGGCTTGCCTGCATAGTCTTGTTTTTGTTAGAACGAAGATAAAAACTTTAAACCTTAAACTCCAAATTTTTCAGTTTTTCGGCCAGCACTTCGCTTATTTTCCGGTACGAATCAAACGTCCAGCCGGCAATATGCGGTGTTAACAAAACGCGGCCGCTGCTTTTTAGTTCCTCAAACCAGCTTTGTTCTGCTAATGATGGAAATTTTTCTGTTTCCAAAACATCCAAACCTGCGCCCAAAATTTTGCCGCTTTTTATCCCGTTTAATATAGCTTGCACTTTGGCGATTTCTCCGCGCGAAGTATTCAGCAGAAATATTGGTTTGCGGAAATGGAACAGGTATTCATCATCCACCATGCCTTTGGTTTCGGCAGTAAGCGGAATATGAAAACTGACAATGTTGCTTAACCGTACAATTTCTTCCATGCTTACTTCGCGCGCAAACTTATCCGAAAAACCCGTTTTATATTTATCATAAGCAATCACTTCCACACCAAAACCGCTTAGTTTCTGGGCGAAACTTTTGCCCATGTGGCCATAACCAATAATGCCAACCGTTTTACCTTTCAGTTCGTAGCCGCGGTTGCCTTCGCGGTCCCAAATGCCATTGCGGATTTCGATATCCGCTTTCCTGAAATTGTTCATCAACGAAAGCAGCAAACCAACGGCATGTTCGCCAACGGCATCACTATTTCCCTCGGGCGCGTTGATGCAGGCGATGCTTCTTTTACCGGCATAAATTTCGTCTATGTTGTCCATTCCGGCACCGGCGCGTGCAATAAATTGGAGTTTTGGTGCGGCATCCATAATTTCTTTATCAACCTGAAATTTTGTTCTAATGGCCAGACCTTGATAATCTGCAATTACCTTCAATGTTTTTTCCCTGGTAAAAGAAGCATCGATGGTGCAGGTGTAACCTAACTTTTCGGCAGCCTGGGCAAAGGCTGGATGCAGATCATCAACGATTAGAATTTTTTTTTGAATGGAAGCAGGCACAGTATTTTGATTTTGAGGCAAAGATACTGGTTAATTTAAAATCAAATTATAGTGGATTTTCTTAATATAGCAGATGAATTTTATACACCTTTATTTTAAGGGTTTTATATTACAATTTCTGCATAAAGTTTATGATGTCAAAAAGAGAACAATATGGCTTATCATTTGATCGAAATAAAATATCTGGTAGTTCGATTGTATATGTTGCTACTTCCATCAATAAAAATACATTTCCTTATAATTCGGTTTTAACTTTTGTAAATACGTGTTCAATCTATGAATGTAAAAGCCTTATCGAAGACTTAAATAGATGTATTGCTAATGAAGGAAATGTTGATGAAGGATTCTTTTCAGATTGTGTAGAAAACAGGAGTATTTTATATCAATACCCTAATGTTAATATTGATGACCTTTTAATTATTCCAATGCAAGATTTAAAGGAGTTATTACAAGAATGGCTTGATTATATCAGTGATTAATTTGAATTACTTATTCTCCTGAATCAAATTCGTCAATCGAACAAAATCCCCAACACTTAACCTTTCTGCGCGCAAATCCAACAACGGTTCTTCCGGCATTTTTTCTTTATTGATAAGGGAAGAAAGGGCATTACGCAACGTTTTCCGCCGCTGGTTAAAACCGGCTTTTACAACCTGCCAAAACAGTTTTTCATCACAATTCAATTCTTTAATTTCATTTCTGCTGAGGCGCATTACGCCCGAAAGCACTTTTGGCGGCGGATTAAAAACGCCTGCTTTCACCGTAAATAGATATTCTACTTTGTAGTAAGCCTGCAAAAAAACGCTCAAAATACCGTATTCTTTGCTTCCGGGTTTGGCAGTGCAACGTTCGGCCACTTCTTTCTGGAACATGCCCACCACTTCCGGCACTTTATTGCGGTTATCCAATACTTTAAATAAAATCTGCGAAGAAATATTGTAGGGGAAATTGCCGATGATGGAAAAAGTACCGGTAAAAACAGCATCAAAATCCATCTGCAAAAAATCGGCATTGATCAACTTTTCGCCCAACTGCGGATATTTTTTCTGCAAAAACTGGTAAGATTCGGTATCAATATCAACCAAAAAAACGTCCAGTTCGGGTTTCTGCAACAAAAAATCAGATAAAATTCCCATTCCCGGACCAACTTCCAGCACTTGTCCTTCCGAATTTAAACTGTTTACAATTTTAGCGGCAATGTTTTTATCGGTCAAAAAATGTTGGCCTAAATGTTTTTTGGCTTTTACTAATTGCATTTGCTCCTTAAATTGCTGCAAAATACGTCATATTTGTGCTTTATCCGGTTTTTTAGCGGATAGGTTTTATTTGTATTGATTAACAAAAACTCAAATGAGTGAAAAAATAAAAGTGGGCATCAGCATTGGTGATGTAAACGGCATCGGCATGGAAGTGATTATCAAAACCTTGGCCGAACCGCTGATGCTAAATTATTGTACGCCGATTGTTTACGGCAATACCAAAATTGCTTCGTATAACCGTAAAAACTTGGGTTTAAATGATTTTAGTTTTAATGTGATTGGTGAGGCGGAACAGGCAAACCCAAAAAAACCAAACCTGATCAATTGCTGGGAAGAAGATGTAAAAATTACTTTTGGCGAAGCAAATGAAGTTGGCGGAAAATATGCTTTTATCTCGCTGGAACGCGCCACAAATGATTTAATGGAAGGTAAAATTGATGCTTTGGTAACGGCGCCGATCAACAAACACAACATCCAAAGCGAGCAATTTAATTTTCCCGGCCATACGGAATATTTGCAGGAACGCTGCGGCGCGGCAGATTCACTGATGTTTTTGGTGAGCGATGAATTGCGCGTTGGCATGGTTACCGGGCATATTCCGGTTTCTCAAATCAGCGAGCGGATTACGGTTGCCAACATTTTGTCCAAGCTTCGTTTAATGAACCAAAGTTTGAAGCAGGATTTTTGGATACGCAAACCACGCATTGCCGTTTTGGGCTTGAACCCGCACGCCGGCGATAACGGTTTGATCGGGATTGAAGAACAGCTAACCATTATCCCGGCGATAGAACATGCAAATACAGAAGGAATTTTGGCTGCCGGCCCCTTCCCTGCCGATGGTTTTTTCGGAAACAGCACGTACAAAAACTTTGATGCCGTGTTGGCGATGTACCACGATCAGGGGTTGATCCCGTTTAAAAATACGGCTTTTGATTTAGGCGTGAATTTTACGGCCGGCTTAAACAAAGTACGCACTTCGCCCGATCACGGAACCGGATATGGCATTGCCGGAAAGAATATGGCATCGCCCACTTCCTTTCGCGAAGCGATGTTTACGGCGATACATGTGGTAAAAAACCGCGCAGAATTGGCAGAATTATCACAAAACCCATTGAAGTTTAGCAAGTTTAGCAGAGACCGGGATTGATATTATTCATACACGAATAAAACGTATAATAATTTAGATACTGTTTTTATCGGCATAAAAGAAGCATTTGCATGCTAAGCTATTTTGTTATCCGCTTAAAAACCAACAACTAACCATGCTTCTTTTACAGCACTAATTTCATTATTAAAAAAACTATTTTTGATTGTGTAATTTTTCCTAAATTTGCGGGCTAATTACCGCTCATTGAAAACGCTGAAAACATACTCGATTCCGTTTAAGGGACTGAAACTTGGAAAGCACCACTTTGATTTTGAGATCACGGATGCCTTTTTTGATGAGTTTGAATATTCATTGGTAAAAAAAGGAAAACTGGATTGCAAAGTAGAATTGGAAAAGCAGGAAACGATGATGATCCTGGATTTCAAGATCAACGGAATGGTGGACCGCGCGTGCGACCGTTGCCTTGCTGCTTTTCCGGAAGTGGTTGATGTAAAAGAGCGGCAGATTGTAAAATTTGCAGGCGAAGCAGAACCGGGCGACGCAGACGATGAGATTATGGTTTTAAACCGGCAGGATTTTGAAATTGATTTATCCGGTTTGATTTACGAATACATTAATCTGGCGATGCCTTTTGTGAGCATTTGCAAAGACGAAGGCAACACACCGTTTTGCGATCAGGAAATGCTGGACAAGTTGAAGCAATTATCGGGAAGCGAAGAAGAAAATACCGACACCGACCCGCGTTGGAACGTGTTAAAAAACATAAAATAAATTAAATACCTTAGGAAATGCCACATCCAAAACGAAAAATATCCAAATCCAGAAGAGATAAACGCCGCACACACTACAAAGCGGAAGCCCCAACCTTAACTACTTGCAAAACTACCGGCGCGGTACATTTGCCACACAGAGCTTACACTGTTGACGGCAATGTTTACTTTAACGGTAAACTATTGATCGAACGCACACCGGCAGTTTAGTTGATTTTCTGAAATGAAGATTGGCTTGGATATTATGGGGGGCGATTTTGCGCCTGAAGCAACAGTTTTAGGCGCAATTGCATGTTACCATGTTTTATTGCCTGATCAGAAATTAGTTTTAATTGGCGATCAGGAAGTTGCCCTGAAAATTATTGCCGATAATAATTTTGATGCCAGTTGTTTTGAATACGTCCATACAACCGAAGTGATTGGCATGGCAGAACACCCAACAAAAGCCATCGCCCAAAAACCGGAATCAAGCATTGGCATCGGTTTTAAGCTTTTAAAAGAAGGCCAAATTGATTCTTTTGCTTCAGCAGGCAATACC
>CAXTKQ010000092.1:0-16055 GCA_964244955.1 uncultured Sphingobacteriaceae bacterium
GTACAGCTCGCCGCGCAAAGCCTCACTGTAACCTTTGGCACCAAACTTACTCACGCTGTAACCTACGGCATAAGGAGAAGCAACCCAGCCGCCAACCGAATTCATGTTGATGATTGTTCCTGATTTTTGCTGTTTAAAATAAGGCAAAACGGAGTAAGCGCCATAAATATAACCCAGCAAATTGGTACGGATCACCTGCTCGTGTTCTGCCAGCGGAACAGCGTTAAATTCGCCCATAATGGCCACGCCGGCAATATTTGCCCAAACATCTACTTTTCCGCCAAAAGCTACGGCTGCTTCAACCAGTTTTTGAACGCTTGCGGCATCGGTTACATCGGTTGGCACGGCCAGTGCTTTTGCGCCCAAATGGTTACAAATATCGGCCACTTCCTGCAAGGCGTTTTCCTGCCGTGCGGCCAAAATGATGGTAGCACGGTAACGCGCAAACTCTAAAGCCGTGGCACGGCCAACGCCGCTTGAGGCGCCAGTTATTACTACAACCTGCTGGTTTAAAGGTGTTTTATTGGTTTTTTTGAAAAAGCTGCTCATAAACTTTAATTTTTTTGCTTGACAATGAATTTATGCCGATAAAAGAAGCATCCGAAGCATTGGTTATGCCTTGTTCAGATCGGCATCGCTTGGGTTTAAAATGTATTCGGTGTTGGCGTGGCCGTTGTGCAAAATAAATTTCAGCCTTTCTTTCGGAATGGCAATATCGAGCGACATGGCCGCAACTGTTTCCGGAAAATTATCGCGCACAATTTTTAAATCCACACCTGCCGGAACCCGGATCTCGATATCGTTTCCGCTGGCTTTGATCTGCCAGTTGGGGATATGCGCGCCTTGAAATAACTCGACCCATTTTTGCTGATACGCATTCATCACTTTAATTTTTATTGTTATTAAAGCTTAAAATGGTTCAGAAAGTTTGGCGCAGTTTCAATTTTGATGGAATAATAAAAGCCTGTTGAAATTTCTATCGCAAAAATTTACAGTGCTTCTTTTATGCACATAAATTCTGTGTTTAGATATTGCATAAGTACGATAAAAGAACAAGGATTTTAGGTGGTAAAAGAAGTACGGAAAATAAGCAGGAAAAATTTAAACAGGCTTTTAAAAAAGGGTTGTTTGCTTAACAGTCCATACCGTTACGTATATGCTTATTATCACAAATGACAAATACAAAATTTACCGTTTACAAAAAATAGCTCTCCTTCAATTAAAGTTGTTCTCTATGTTATCCATTGAAACAGAAATCTTGTTAAAACTTTGTGCCTCTTTGGCTCTATCTTTTTGATGCAACTAAATATAGTTTTGCACCATCATTTATTATGAAAAGCTACCTTGCAACGAGTTTAAACGTTTAGCTATGCAAGATTTAAAAGACCTTTTAAATATCAGTCATCCGATTGTACAGGCACCTATGCTGGGCGTTACCACACCTGCCATGGTCGCCGCTGTTTCTAATGCCGGAGCTTTAGGGTCATTGCCTGTTGGCGGCCTGTCTCCCGACCGTACGCGCGAGCTTATCCTTGCTACCAAAGCACTAACAGATCGCCCGTTTGCAGTTAACCTGTTTGCACATGCACCGGCCGGTGAAGTAAATAAAGAGGAAACAGCACTCATGCAGGACTTTCTTGCTGAACTCTGCTTGAACTTTGATATCCCTTACAAGCGGCAAGATATAGACATGTTTCGCTTTTATTATTATGAAGATCTAATTGAGGTTATATTAAAGGAAACCATTCCGATAGTAAGTTTTACATTTGGCCGGTTAAAGGCCGAAGTTGTTTCGACTTTAAAGGAAAAAGGCACTATTCTCATAGGTACCGCAACAAGTGTGGCTGAAGCAAAGGCATTGGCGCAATCTGGTGTTGACAGTTTAACGGTACAAGGCATAGAAGCTGGCGGCCATAGAGGCAGCTTTTTACCTGATCATCCTTTGCCCCAGGTAGGGCTATTTTCCCTGTTACCGCAAGTGGCCGATGAGGTAGGCTTGCCACTACTGGCAGCAGGGGGCATTTATAATGCCCGGACAATAAAAGCAGCTTTTGCTCTTGGGGCCTCCGGTGTACAAATCGGAAGCTTGTTTATTACTGCTGATGAAAGCGCTGCAAGTGAGGCTTATAAGGAAGCAGTACTTCATGCTCAGGATACATCTACAGCACTCACCCGTGCCTTTTCCGGAAAATGGGCCCGGGGCATACAAAATGAGTTTATGCAGCGGATGGAGGCAAAAAACCTATCAATTCCTTATTATACTTTACAAAACCAATTGATGGGTTTGGTCCGGTCCCATGCCCATACCCATCAAATTAAAGATTTTATTGCTTTGTGGGCCGGGCAGTCTGCCGGAAAGAGCACGCGGGGCAGTACCCATCAAATTATTGCCAGTTTGATAGATATGATATAAAAAGCAGGACACCAATTTTATGGGCATAAAAGAAGCATCGGCCTAAAAAGTTAAATTAAAGGCAAGTTAAAATTGAAAGTAGAACCTTCATTAAATACACTTTGTACCGACATATAACCGCCATGCGCTTTGATGATTTCCGAAGAAATATATAAGCCCATGCCCAAACCGCTGGTTAAATACTTTTTGTCTTCTACCCGGTAAAACCGTTCAAAAATACGTGCCATCTGCGGTTCGGTTAAGCCAATGCCGCGATCAGTTACCGAAACGCTGACATCACCATCAACTTGTTCTGCATTAATATCAATCGGATAACCGTTATTAGAATATTTTACGGCATTACCAATCAAGTTCATCAGCACTTGTTCCAACCGTTCAAAATTTCCGGTAACGATAAAATCACCGGTATAACAATTGACAACAACGGCGTTGGGATAAATATGCGCGGCGTTTTCTACGCAGGTAATGATTAAATTGCCAAGGTTTAACCTTTCAACACCAAACTCTAATTTGCCGGCCTGGATTTTGCTGACGTCCAGCAGATCGTTCACCAAAGTCTGTAGTTTGTTTAAAGAGTCGTTTGCTTTTTTTACAAAGGTTTTTACCGGCACAGGCAAAGCATCTTTTTGATAAGCCTCGATCAATTGGACGTAACCTTTGGCACTGGTTAAAGGCGTTTTAAGTTCATGGCTGGCGATACCGATAAACTCGTCGCGCTTTTCCATCTCTTTTTTTTGGTCTTCAATATCCGTTCCCGTGCCAAACCATTTGATGATTTGCCCGCTTTCGTCCTTAAACGGAATGGCATGGCCCAAATGCCAGCGGTACTGCCCGTTTTCGGCACATTTAAAGCGGTATTCTATTTCATAAGGTTCGCCGGTTTCTACTGATCTTTTCCAAATTTGAATGGTTTTGTCCAAGTCGTCCGGATGAATTACATGTTGCCAGCTCCAATCAATGGATTGCTCTATGTTGAAGCCGGTGTACTGGCACCAGCGTTTGTTAAAATAATCGGTGCTGCCGTTGGGCTGCGCTGTCCAAACAATAACCGGAATGTTATCGGCCAAAAACTTAAAATGCTCTTGGCTCAAAAACAAGTCTTTGGTGCGTTCCTGAACAACGTTTTCCAGTTCGTTGTTTAAACCTTCTGCTTTTTGCCGTGCTTCTTTTAGCTGCTCATTTTGTAGCTTTAGCTGGCGTTCTGTTTCTTTTTGCGAGGTCAGATCGGTTAGGATGATGCTCAATGTAGGTTCTTCGTTCAGCGGCAAAGTGTTTAACGAAAGCAAAAACGGTATTTCCTGCTGGTTTGCATTGCTCAGGCTGATCTCGCCTTTGGTTTCTGCCAGCCAGCCTCTTTGCGTTAAGTACAAAAACCCTTCCCGAAAAGCAGCCGGAACAAAGGTTTCAAACTTTGCGCCAATCACTTTTTCAAGCGGCAAGTTCAACATCAGTGCAAAACGCAAATTGCTGTACAAAACAATGCCTTTCTCATCCAACGTTACGGCGCCTTCCGCCATTTTTTCGATAAAAACGCGGTAAGTCTGATCGGCACTTTTCAAAGTATAAACTTCGTGTTCGTTGCCTGCTTTTACAATCAAAGCATCAACCTGGCCGGTGCGGATGGCTTCAATGGTATCGTTGGCTTCGTCTAACTGCCGCTGTAGTTCTTGGTTTTGGCTAAACAGTTCCTGGTTTATTATTACTGTTGACATTTTTTAACCTTCGTTTTCTAACCCCAGGCCTTTCAACACTTTTTGAGTGTTAGACATATCGCCTATTAACCTTCTTTCGGGCAGCGGAATTTTTTTTATCAACATCGGTAAAGCAATTATTTGTTCGGCCTGGGCAATGATAGGCTGTTGGTAAACATCTATAATTTCCAGTTCGTATTTGTCTTTTAAATAAGTTTCGCAAAAACCCTTTGTATTGGTAATGGCACGTAACGAATTTGGTGAAGCACCGGTTACAAATAATCTGAGTTTGTAGGTTATATTTTCTGCATCGCCTGCTTCACCACCTGTAATTGCCTGGTCCCAAAAACTCATGATACTTCTTTTACAGGCCTAATATTTAAACCAACCAATACTTTTTCTTCGTTAGACAGGTCGCCGATAATTTTACGAATCGGTTCCGGAAATTTTCGCACCAACGTTGGGATGGCAAAAATCTGGTCGCCTTCGGCAAGCTGCGGCTGTTCGAGCAAATCAATCACTTCGATCTGGTATTTTCCCTGCAAATGCTCTTCGCAATAACGCTTCAGGTTTTTTAATGCCGTAACGGATTTAACCGTTTTTCCGGCAACGTAAAGCCTCAATTCCCAAGTATCTTCTTTTGCTTCCTGCATTTTAATTGATGCTTCTTTTATCGTTCATATTTCAGTGTCGTTGCTGCTGCGTAGTTTAGTCAATTCTTGGCGTGTTTTTTCGGCTGCTGTTTTTACCAGTTCTTCTTCCACATACATTTTGTTCAGTTCTTCTTCTGCCGATTCAAATTCGCTTTGCAACGTAGCAATCTTAGCTTCCAAAGCTTTTCGTTTCCGCTCAATTTCCCGGTCTTTCCGGCTTAAACCGTGGTTATAGATCACTTTGCCGGTTTCCTCGTTCATCTGGTGCGTTTCGCGGGCCGAACCGGTTAAGATACCATCCGGGCCGAGGTAAACATCAATCAAATCCAAACCTTGATCTGTGATGACGAACTCGCGCACCTGGTTGGAATGTTTCATCCCGCGGGATTTCATCATGTACAAACCCCGGTTGCGTTCGCCGTTAAATTCAATATCGCGCACCAGCATCCAGGCATCTACTAACGATGAAACGCCTTCATCTGTTTGCTCGTTTACCACCGTATTTAATGTAAGCGCGGTAAACATCACGGTAACCTGCTCTTCTTGTAAAAAATCAATCAGGCGGATCAACATAGATTTTACCTCGCTTACCGAACCAACTGTTACAAGGTTGGTGATCGGGTCCAGGATGACAACTTGTGGTTTGAGTTTTTTAATTTCTTTGTGGATGGCCAGCAAGTGCATTTCCAGCCCGTTTAAAGTTGGGCGCGAGGCACGGAAATGAAGCAAACCGCTATCAACATATTTTTGCAAGTCCAAACCGATGGAAAGCATGTTGCGCATGATCTGATTTGGCGATTCCTCAAAAGCAAAATAAATACACTTGTCGCCGCGCTTGCAGGTTTCGTTGGCAAAATAACTGGCAATACTGGTTTTGCCGGTGCCGGCCGTTCCGGAAACCAAAATGCTGCTTCCACGGAAAAAACCTTGCCCGCCCAGCATATCGTCCAACTGCGGAATCCCGGAAGAAATCCTTTCCGAAGAAACCTCTTTGTTTAATTTAAGCGCCGTGATCGGAAGGACAGAAATGCCTTCCTCGTCAATTAAAAACGGATATTCATTGGTGCCATGCAACGAGCCGCGGTATTTAACAATCCTTAACCTTCGGGTAGAAATCTGGTTGCATACCCGGTGGTCAAGCAAGATCACACAATCAGAAACATATTCTTCCAAGCCCTGCCGCGTTAACATTCCGTCCCCTTTTTCGCCGGTAATAATTGCTGTTACGCCTTTTTCTTTTAACCAATGAAAAAGGCGGCGCAGTTCGGCACGTAAAATACTGGGGTTGGATAAGCCCGAGAACAGGTTTTCAATCGTATCTAAAACCACGCGTTTGGCGCCAATACTGTCAATGGCGTAACCCAAACGGATGAAAAGGCCGTCCAAATCGTACTCGCCGGTTTCTTCAATTTCGCTGCGCTCGATGTGCACATGGTCTATCCTGATCTTTTTTTCGGCCTGCAACTGCTGCAGGTCGAAACCTAAAGAAGTAACGTTCATGGTCAGCTCTTCTGCCTTTTCTTCAAAAGACATAAAAACGCCCGGCTCGTTAAATTCCATTGCGCCGCGAATAATAAACTCAACAGAAAAAAGTGTTTTGCCCGAGCCGGCTTCGCCGCAGATCAATGTTGGCCTTCCTTTCGGTATGCCACCGCCGGTGATGTCGTCCAATCCGGTTATTCCGGTTGGTGCTTTGGGCAAAGTTTGGGTAGTACTAAATTGGTTTTGATTAAACATTCTATTTTAAAGAAATGATTGGTTTTAAAGGAATGATTTAAAGATAGCAATATTTTGAAAAACTTAAAAAAAGCAGTCCTGTTAATTTGTATCAACTACTTCTTTTACCGGCATAAAATCAGGCTTTATTAAAGCACGGCAACCAATTTTTAACTTTTAATACTGATTTACGAAAACAAAACCGATTGGTTACGCCTTTTACTTTTTCAACATAAAAACAGATATATCCAATGAAAACGAACGATGAAATAATCAGCGATTTAAACAGCCTGGTGAACATTTTAAACGATGGCAAAAAAGGCTATGATTCTGCCGCAGAAACAACAGATTCATTAGAACTGAAAGCCATTTTTGAAAAAGATTCTATAGAACGTGCCGCTTATGCAGCCGAACTGAAAGCCCACATTAAAACTCATGGCGGCAACGAAGATGGCAACGAAAGCGGCGGCTTGTTGGGCGCAGTACACCGCGGCTGGATTGATATCAAGCAAGCTTTTACCGGCAACGACAACAAATCTATTTTGGAAGCGATTGAAACCGGCGATAAATCGGCCATCGAAAAATACGATGGTTTTATTGCAGATTATACAGACCATGCCGACCATTTGGCTTTGTTGCAAAAACAACGCAACGGCATCCAGCAGGATTTAAACCAGATCGAATCTTTAAAATCACAATTCAGCTAAGACCAGTTTTTGGCCGATAAAAAAAGCATTGCTGCTACCGGCAATGCTTTTTTTATGCCTGCTTTTTTTGGCTGCCCTTTCAATTTTAGGCCGATAAAAGAAGCATTACCAAGCAAAAACCTTTATCTTTCGGCCTCAAAAACCAAATTCAGCAAAATGCCTGCGGTTTGGTTTTAATTTAAAGATAAAAAAACTTTGTCCCTGCGCTATGCAATTGCCTTTTGTTAATGGTCAAAACCCTGGTAAACGTGTTAAAATTTTCACCTGGCACATCCACGGAACCTACTTATATTACTTGTCTTTAGGCGATTACGAAATTTATATCCCCATAAGCAAAGAACCAAAACCAGGTTATGTTGGCCGCGGAACCACGTTTCCCTTCGGGGAAAATGTGCACGAAGTGGACGAGCAGGAAGTGAAAAACCTGGAACTGGACTGCATCCTTTTTCAAACCAAAACAAATTATTTAGAAAACCAGTACGAAACGCTTTCGGCCGAACAACGCGAACTGCCAAAGGTTTATCTGGAGCATGACCCGCCGCAGGATGTTACACCTTATACCAAACACATTATTACCGATAGCCTCATTTCTTTGGTCCACGTTACCCATTTTAACAGTTTGATGTGGGACAACAACAACCTGCCTTTTACGGTAATTGAACATGGCGTTGAAGTGCGCACCGTTCCTTATTCCGGCGAGTTGGAAAGAGGGATTGTGGTGATCAACAACATCGAAAGAAGAGGACGGCGGTTGGGATTAGACGTTTTTTTAGAAGTGCAAAAACACGTTCCGATAGATTTGGTGGGCATGGGCGCAGAGCGTTTGGGTTTAGGCGAAGTGCTGCACCCGGAACTGCCTGAATTTTTGAGCCGTTACCGTTTCTTCTTCAACCCGATCCGTTTTACAAGTTTGGGTTTGGCCGTTTGCGAAGCGATGACGATGGGCATTCCGGTTGTTGGTTTGGCTACCACAGAACTGGCTTCCGTCATTAAAAATGGCGAAACCGGAATCATCCATACCGACATCAACTATTTAATTAACGCCATGAAAGATTTACTGGCCAACCCGGAAAAGGCTAAGCAAATTGGCGCGGCCGGACAAGCAATGGCCAAAAAACGTTTTGATATCAAACGCTTTAACGCTGATTGGCTGCGCGTTTTTAACCAGGCCATCAGCAAAAACCAACCATCAAAAATAGTATTGTAAAAGAAGCATTGCTTGTTACTTTTACAGCATCAAAATTTTAAATAAAATCAACCCAAAAAATGGAAAAATTACAAGGCAAGGTTGCCTTAATCAGCGGCGGCGCGCAAGGACTGGGGCAGCAAATTTGCTACCAGTTGGCCGAGGCCGGTGCAACAGTTATTGCAGGCGACATCCAGGAAGAAAAAGCAGCCGGAACAGTTAAAACCATCACCGAAAAAGGCGGCAAAGCAGTGGCCATGCGTTTGGATGTGAGCAGCGAACAATCTGTAAAAGAGACAATTGAAAAGATTAAAAGTGAATACGGCAGATTGGATATACTGGTAAACAATGCCGGCATTGATTTTACCAAATCCATCCTGGAACTTTCTGTTTCTGAGTGGGATGCCGCTTTTGCCGTAAATTTACGCGGGCCGTTTTTAATGTCGAAATTCGGTTTGGAAGTAATGTCCGAACAAAAATCCGGCAACATTATCAATATTGTCAGCACAGCTTCGTTGCGCGCCTGGACGGAAGCTTCGGTTTACCACGCTTCCAAATGGGGCTTGCGCGGCTTTAGCCATGCTTTGTTTACCGAAGCCCGCAAAGTAAATGTAAAAGTTACCGCCATTATTGCCGGCGGCATGAGCACACCTTTCTTGCTGGACCGTTTCCCGGACATCCCGCCACAAAATTTACAGGATCCGAAAAACGTGGCTACCAAAATCCGTTACATCATTGAGGACGATACCGATACAGTTGTTCCGGAGATTTTGATCCTTCCTTTGATGGAGACAAGCTGGCCATAAATTTTAGGCGGTAAAAGAAGCATGACAATTCATGCTTCTTTTACCGTCCTTTTTTTATTATCAACCTAAAAAACTATCGGTAAAAACAGTATGACGAAGAGCAGGCACGAGGAAACTATGGATCACTTTAACCAATTAAAAGTGTTGGTAATTGGTGATTTGGTAATGGATATTTACCTAAAAGGCGAAAGTTTCCGGCTTTCGCCGGAAGGGCCTGTGCCGGTGGTTACCATTTCCGGCCGCGAAGAAATTCCGGGCGGGGCAGCAAATGCAGCGATCAATTTAAAAGCTTTGGGCGCACAAGTAAGCTTTTTAGCCATTGCAGGTGATGATAAAGATGGCGACAAAGCTTGCAACTTTATGGAAAAGGCGGGGATTAATTGTGATGCGATTGTTCGGGAACCTTTCCGGACAACAGTTACCAAAACCCGCTTGGTTTCTAACGGGCAATTGTTGAGCCGCTTTGATTGCGGTTCCCAAAACCCGCCTTCTGCTGATTCTGAGCAAAAGATATTTCAGTATTTGCAAAACCATTACCATCAGTTTGATGCCGTGGTTTTAGGCGATTACAAAGCCGGTTTGTTTACGCCGGCTTTAATTGAGTTTTTGCAGCAAATTCAGCAGCAATCTCCTGCTTATTTAGCGTTGGATTCTAAAAACCTGCCTTTGTTTACGCCCTTGCAGCCTTCTGTTGTAAAACCGAATTATGTTGAAGCCATCAGTTTGTTGAATTTGCAATCGATAAGCAGCAACCGGGTTGAACAATTAAAAAATTACGGGCCAACTTTGTACCGGCTTACCGGTGCCGAACATATCACCCTAACCTTGGATGAAGAAGGCTCGATGCTGTTTGAAAAAGGCGAATACATCCACCACACGCCTGCTTATGCCGTGGAAACGCCGCATGTTGTTGGTGCCGGTGATACTTTTATCAGCACGTTTACTTTGGCGCAATGTTCTGGTGCCGACAGTGTCCAAGCTGCCGAACTGGCCACCGCAGCGGCTACGGTAGCCATCCGCAAATCAACTACGGCACCTTGCTATTTCTCCGAATTGAAAGCGTTTTTCTCTACTCAAAACAAATACGTTTCTGATGCGCAGGAACTGGAAGAGCTTTGCAGATTTTACCATCAGCAAGGCAAAAATTTGGTGTTTACCAACGGCTGCTTTGATATTTTGCATTCCGGCCACGTCAGTTACCTCAACCAGTCAAAAAATTATGGCGATGTTTTAATCGTTGGTTTGAACAACGACGATAGCATCCGCCGTTTAAAAGGATCAACACGGCCTATCAACGAACTAAGCGACCGTGTTTTGGTACTTTCCGGTTTAAGTTCGATTGACCACATCGTTCCGTTTGGTTCTGCCGAAGATGATACGCCTTCCGCTTTGATCCGCGCGGCAAAACCTCAATACTACATCAAAGGCGGCGATTACAACCTGCAAAACCTGCCCGAGGCCAAAGTGGTGGAAGAAGTTGGCGGACAAGTTGCTTTTATCCCTTTAGTGCCTGATCACTCAACCACAAACATGATCAAAAAGATCAATGCGGATGCGAAGATGTTAAAAGTGGTTTGAGGAGTTTACGTTGTAATTTCTATTTTACTGTCATTCCGGCGTTTACTGTCATTCCGAACGAAGTAAGGAATCTTCTTCAAAGCAGTTTTAATTTGAATTGTTGAAAGAGGATTTCTCCCTGCGGTCGAAATGACAAAAGCGGCGAAATGGCAAAGCCAATGCTTCTTTTAGCACCTAAAAATCATGGTGCTAAAAGAAGCATTTTTACTTCAGGCTTTTAAAAACTCCGGCGCATTTACTTCCCTGTTCACCAAAGTCGTTGGCAATTCTAAATGGTAACCACCGGAAGGCAACAAACCAAAACCGCCATATTTCCGCATCAGTTTTTGCTGGATGTAAACCTCTTCGCCGCAATGTTCTTCGGGCAGTTGTTTCCAAAAAGTAAAACCGCCGTTTTCGCGCAGTTTTTGCGTATCGTACAAAATACAACCGCCAACCCAGGCAATTTTATATTTCTGCTGGTTTTCGGGCTTGATATTTAATTGCTGGCCAACGTGCATGATATTAGCGGCATTATGCACGTGGTGCCGTTTCCATTCGAGCGTGTTGGGCTGGATATTTTCCGGTTGCACTGCTTCTTCCCAAAACTCAATTTGCTGCTGGTGCGGGCGGAAATCATCGCGGTAACTCAAACCAATGGGCATCATTCCCACAAAAGCACAAGTTTCTTCGTCCAGTGCTTTTACCATTCTTCCAACCACATCCGGCTCTAAAATAATATCGTCGTCCAGATAAAGCGAATATTCGCCCGTACTCTGATCCAGCAAAAACTGCCGCTGCTGCGCAATGCCTTTTTTTGGCAGGTTTTGTTTGATGGTTAACGGCGTTTGGTGCAGGTCGAAAATTCGTTGCAGCGTTTGAATCACGCCATCGTTTCCGGTAAAATGATCGCTTTGATCTGCAACCACCACTTCAAAACCTTTAAAATCTTGCGCAGTTAAAGCAGTTAAAGTGGCCACCAAAGCCGTAAGCCGGTTATAGGTTGGGATTAATACAGATACTTTCATATATAATTGCTGGGTGATACAAATAATGCCTCAGCTTCTTGCGGCCAACTGTTGGTTTCTTTCAGCAGATCAAACGCTGCAATTTTTACTTGTTCAACCGTGATGCCATCTACAAAAGAAACTTCGTGATTGCAATCTGTATCTTTTTTTCCGGAATCCGGACCCGTAATGTTTTTGCCGCAAATCGGGCAAATGATCATCCAGGACAACAAAGTGCGGTTGGTGCTTAGTGTAAGTGGTGGGCTGGTAATCACGTTGCCGCACCAATAGGTAGCAACGGTCGGCGTTTTTAAAGCGCGCGCCAAATGCAACGGGCCGGTATCGTTAGAAATCAAAAGTTTAGAGATGGCCAGCAATCCGGTTAAACCGGCCAGCGATATTTTTCCGCAGAAATCAATCACCTGCTGTTTTTGTGCCACGTTTTTAATTACGGCATCGGTTACTTCGCGTTCCCAATCACTTCCGGTAATGATGACGGTAAAACCGGTTTCAATTAAAAAATCAGCCACAGCAGCAAAGTTTTGGGGCGACCATCTTCGGCGTAAATCCGTAGCACCGGGATGGATTACGATGAGTTTTTTTTGCTGATAATCAGGGATTAAAGCTGCAATTTCATCCAGATCAGAAGGAATGGATTCAAACTCCGGCTCAAACCGGGCTGTTTTTGCACCGGCTTTGGATACCACTTCCAGGTATCGCAACGGCTCGGCAAAGTACATGATATATGGCACGTTTACATCTAACGGCGGCGCACCTGCTGCCTGCAAACCAAAAGTTTTTTTAGCACCTAAACGTTTAGTAAACGGATTGGAATTGCCGCCGCCGCCATGAAACTGAAACGCCAGATCAAAATCTTCGGCCTGCATTTCAGCAAAAAACCGGTCTAGCTGCGCTTCATCCCGCACATAATCATAAGCCGCGCCAACGCCGGGATAAGGCGGAACAACCACAACGCGATCAATCAAACCCGGCCTGTTTTCCAAAAACTCTTGGTGCCAGGCTTTGCCAAAATAAACAATCTCGACACCCGGAAAAGTTTCTTTTAAAGCACGAATGGCCGGCAAAACAAAAATAAAATCGCCCAGCGCGTTGGCCCTTACAATGGCTATTTTTTTAACGGTTTCCAATTTTGTGGATGCTTCTTTTATCGGTATTTATTTGTTGGATATGCACAAACCAACCAGTTCAGTTTTGGCCAGAATGTGTCCTTCGGCAGCTTGTTCTACCGCGGTTTTGTCGGATGCTTTTGGAATATCCAAAACGGTATCCAACGCTGTCAAGGTAAATAAATAAGTGTGCGTTCCGGAGAAATATTTCGGACAAGGGCCTTCGTAACCAAAGCTTTTGTTGTTGGCCAAACCTTCGGTTGCGCCTTCGGGGATTTCGTTTTGTTTGATTTCTGTTACCGTTGGCGGGATGTTGAACAGCAGCCAGTGTATCCAGGGAACGGGCGTTGCATTGGTGTCTTCCAAACTCAAAATCAGGCTTTTAGTTCCTTCGGGAACGTTGTGGAAATACAAAGGCGGGTTGATGTTTTCGCTTAGGCAGGTAAATAATTCAGGAAACTCCTGGTTCGGTTCGAAAATACTTTTTAAAATCATATGCTTCTTTTATAGGGATAAAATTGAGGTTATAAATTTGTTTTAAGTGTGAAAAATAGTGCTGGCGGTTTCATCAATCGCCTCCAGTTTTTTATTGGCGATTACTTTTTTGAAAAAGCCGATGAGTTCGTCCATATGCGTATCAAACGAAAACAATAGCCGCTTTTGCCAAACGTTTTGCCGCAGTTGCTGCATCAACTCCTGGTTGCGCAGTTGTTTGCTCAGTTCCTCCGCCGTATTAAAAAATAAACCCAAATCCAAGTTTTGGATGATGGATTGCGTAGCCACCAAATGGCCGGAATTATCGCGCTGTAACATGGGCAAACCGGCCGTAGCTAAAGTGGCCATTCGCGCCGGATAATTGAGGTCGTCCCAGTTGGCGCGCATCAGTTCGCCGTTGTTCTCGCTTTTGAAGAAATGCAGCCAGCCGGCATCGTATTGCGAAAACTCTTTTACCCAATGGTGCTGCGTTACGTTTGGATGGATGTGCAGAAAGCCGGGCGCCATTTTTTGGGTTTTTATGATCCACTCCTTCCATTGCCCGTGGGTAAAATCGCCGTAAAAATGGACGTGGATTTTCTGTTCCGCAAGTTCAACAACTGTATGCAATTCGCCGTCCTGCTCCGAAAGCCGTGGCGACAGTTCTTCTTTAAACCATTCTTTTTTTGGCAGATCCCCGTCTAAAACCAAAGCGGTTTCGGCAGCTAATTTTGGTAGGAATTGAAGGAACCAGTCGCGCATTTCGGGGCTGGTATAAATTTGCCCGTCGGATTTAATGTACAAATCCATCAACTGTGGCCAGGTACCCTTTTCCAGACAGATGAACGGCCCTTCTTTAAAATTCCAGACAAAAGGAACGCCGGTATTGGCCATTAAAACTTCGTGTGCGATAGGAACGGCCTGCCAGTTGAGCAGTGCGTAAATAATATCGGGCTTGATTTCGGCCAAAGTTTGCTGCCAGTTTTCGTGCGGAATATCCTGCACGTTGCCAAAAGGAAGCGGGCCGACGGTGTTGTACCAATACGGATCGCGCATCCACAAACCGTACAATTTGTGGCCTTGTTCTTCCAAAGCCACCATGCGTTCGGCGTTGTAAGCCAGCTCGCCAACCAACACTATTTTTAGGCCGGTAAAAGAAGCATCGCTGCGTTTTTCCTGAAAAGGCTGGTAATAATCCGCTTCATCAATAAAATTTCCCACCGTAGTATGGAAACACAAGGGCTGTTTTACGTTGTAATAGAGTTTGTAAGGATTGATGCCGCCAATCGGTTCCTGAATGATTTTGTAACGCTGCTGCGGATGATCAACCCATTCACAGCTAACTTTCTCGGTTTCAACGAATGCTCCTTTTACGGCTAATTTATTCCAGAACATGCGGTTTAAATCATCGGTAACCAACTCCCGGCGTTCTATCCAGCGGTCTTCGGTTTTTTGGTGAAGGCATTGCACCAACTGCAGCCAGAAACCTTCCAATTTTCCGGTTGTGGTTCGGTTGTAATGATGGCGGATCCCGGAGAAAGCCAGAATGGCTTCCGGGTTTTCGTTAAGTTTATCGGCCAACGATTGCAAATGATCTTTGTAATAAACATCATCGGCAGGCAAATAAGCAATTAAATTGTGTTGCGCTTTTGCTAAACCGATGTTTAAAGCAGCGCCGAGACCGGTATTTTCTTCGTTTTCAAAATAATTCAAGCGATGATCGGCGAGATAAGGAGCAATAATGTTTTGCAAATCATCGGTCGAACCATCGTTGATTATGACCAGTTCCCAATCGGTAAAAGTTTGGCGCAGAAGGCTTTCGATAGCGCGGGCAATAAAACGGGCCTGATTGTAAACCGGCATCAAAACGGTAATGCTTCGTTTAGCGTCATTTTCATTCATGGTTTGCTAAACTACAATTTCTGTTTAAATGTTTTTGGTTGTGGGATAGTTAAGGTTTAATTTGATGTTGTATTTTTTATTTTAATGCTTCTTTTATGCAGTAAAAGTTTGTGCTTTATGGTTTTGGCTAAAGCCAATGCGTGATGCCTTTATCCACGGCCTAAAGGCCGTGGCAATGAAATAAAACCTGTAAAAAATGAAGCGGTAATCGGGAAAATAAAAATTGAAGTAGTTTCATTGCCACGGCCTAAAGGCCGTGGATTACAAACTGCAGGGATGGGCTTTAGCCCAAATATTAACCCGAATTATTCTTTCAACCCCAAACCACTAACATAACCCGAATTTGGCGTACAGTTTTCAAACAAGCAATTTTTCAATAAATCGTTTAAGGCTTGCTCAATCAAAGCCCGGTTTGCAGGCGCAGCTTTACGGATTTCGGCAAAAGTTGTGCGTGGTTTTTGGGTATAAACGATGAGCGAATCGTAACCGGGCGGTTGCTTAAACTGCACGATACTGCTTTTAGCATCCATTTTTTTGTAGGGCCAGTAATTCCAGCCGATGTTGTTTTTTTCCAGCAACTCGCGGAAGCCTTTGATCCATTCGTCGTTGTTTTCGCCGGTTTCGCCAATATAGATTGGTACATTGTATTTGTCGCGAAAATCTATAAACCTTTGGATCACTTCCTGCTTCACATCCGTCCAATAGGTGTGAAAAGTGTAAACCAATTTGCTGTCAAACGGCGGCCCGAAAACGGCGAAATTACCGTCCCACTGCGCGCCGCCCAAAAAAATCAAATGGTTTTTATCTACCGTACGA
>CAXTKQ010000093.1:0-15801 GCA_964244955.1 uncultured Sphingobacteriaceae bacterium
ACCCTATTCCAACGGTAAAAAACGGTATTTGGTTGGCCAAACTCAAAAATACTTCCGGCCAATACATCCCGTTTAATTTTGAGTTGAAAGACAGCGCCGGCAAAAAGCTGATGACGATTATTAACGGCAAAGAACGGTTTAAGGTGAACGATTTGACGATAAAAGGCGATTCGATGTTAATCAAAATGCCTTTGTTTGATAGTGAAATCCGTACAGCTTTAAATGGAAATACGCTGACCGGAAACTGGGTTCGGCATTTAGGCAATCGCGATGTGCTGATCCCGTTCTCGGCGCAGGCGGATGTTTCCTGGCGTTTTTTTGCTGCTCCCGAAAAAGCAAAATTTGATGTTTCCGGCCGTTGGTCTGCTACTTTTACCGATGAAGATTTGCAAAACAAAGACGTAACCGTTGGCGAATTCAAGCAAAACGGAAACAACATTACCGGGACTTTTTTAACCACCACCGGCGATTACCGCTTTTTGCAAGGCACGGTTTCGGGCGATGAATTGTATTTGTCGTGCTTTGATGGCGGGCACGCTTTTTTGTTTACGGGGAAGATCAGCAACGATAAAACTATCACCAACGGAAAGTTTTATTCCGGCGCTTCTTCCGTGCAATTGTGGAGTGCCATAAAAGATGCAAACGCTAAATTGCCCGATGCGTATTCGCTTACTGTTTTAAAACCCGGTTACAAAAAGGTTGATTTTACTTTTCCTGATTTGGATAAAAAGCCGGTTTCTCTATCTGCTGACCAATTTAAAAACAAGGTGGTTATTTTACAGATATTGGGTTCGTGGTGCCCAAATTGCATGGACGAAACGGCTTACATGGTCAATTTCTACAAAAAATACCACCCAAAAGGAGTAGATGTTTTGGGTTTGGCTTACGAGCGCACCACTGATTTTGCAACTTCCAAAAAAAACCTGGAGCAGTTAAAAAAACGGTTTAATATTCCTTATGATTTGCTGGTTACTGGTTATACCAACAATAAAGGCGAACCTGCCAAAAGTTTACCGGCACTGGCCAATTTTGTGGCTTTTCCAACCACCATTATCATTGATAAAAAAGGTGATGTGCGAAAAATCCATACCGGTTTCAGCGGCCCGGGAACCGGAGATTATTATACTGAATTTACGCACGAATTTGAAACTTTGATCCAACAGTTGTTGGCCGAAAAATAAGTATCGAGCTGGTTTAAATTTATTTCTGCTAGCCGCTCATGCTTCTTTTATGCCAATAAATTTAAGGTCTTGTGATTTAAGTTTTTTGGCTAAAGCCAATTGCTCGTTTTCTTAATCCACGGCCTGAAGGCCGTGGCAATTTTAAGGTTCCAACTGAAAAGTTCTTCAATTGCCACAGCCTTTAGGCCGTGGTTTCGTAAAGTATAGATTTGGCTTTAGCCAAAATATTTAAGAGCCTGTTTAAATTTGTTTAGTTTCCATGCTTCTTTTACCGGCTAAAAAATGGTAAACATTTGGTTTTTGGTTTATAAAAATTGATACCGGCACCAATTTTTATAGGGTAAAAGAAGCATTGGCATTTATTATTATGCCAACTTAAACAAGCACTAATAATAAAATTTAACAGGCCACCTATTCAAAAGCCCTGAAAACCATCTTCAGCACAGCCAAAACAATGGCAAACAAAGCGGCAGGTAAAAAGCCGTCAACTTTAAACCCGTTTAGTAAATTTGAAACCAGCAAAACCATACAAACGGTAATGATAAACGAAAACAGGCCAAGCGTTAAAATGGTGATTGGGAAAGTCAATATCCGCAGGATAAAACCAATTGTGGCGTTAACCAAAGCAAGGACGACACCGGTTATCACAGCTTCAAAAAAGCCGCTAACGTGAACGCCCGGAATCACATTTGCTGCGATAAAAACAGCCAAACCAGTCAGTAAAATTTCAATTATAAACCTCATCTTATCTGCAATTACAATTTTACGGGCCATAAAGTTTTAATACTGATTTTCATGTGGTAAAAACAGTATCCGTTTTTCGGCCTAAAGCAGAAAACCCATTGCAAATTACATTAAAAGCTTGACTGTTAAATATTTTATTTATGTTTGCAACAATAATTGAAAGAGGGGACAATGTTCCCTCTTTTCTTTTAACCGTTAATTTTGAAATATGACAATTGAAGAGCGGGTAAAACTTCTGGTGGAAGAGAAAATCAGCGACCGGCCGGATTTGTTTTTGGTGGATGTGAAAATGCACATCAACGGAAGGTTAATTGTGCTGGTAGATGGCGATCAGGGAATTGGCATTGCAGATTGTGCGGCAATCAGCCGTTTTGTTGGTTTTCGTTTGGAAGAAGACAACGTGATCGAGCAGGCTTACAACCTAGAGGTTTCTTCGCCGGGCGTGGATTATCCTTTAAAATCGCTGCGGCAGTTTCAAAAAAATATTGGCCGCAACTTACAACTCAAACTGTCCGACGGCAGTAAAAAAGAAGGCAAATTGCTGGCTGCCGATGAAGAAGGCATCTCGATAGAAGAAAAAATAACGGTAAAAGGCAAAAAAGCAACGTTTGCAGAAGCGCGGTTAACTTATGGTGAAATTGCAGAAGCAATCGTTTTGGTGTCTTTCAAATAGAAATTTACATACTGTTTTTACCGCCTAAAAATTGGTGAAAACAGGTTTGGATAAAAGGAATAAAATAGCTGAATTAAAAAATGAGCAACTTAAATTTAATTGATTCTTTTCAGGAATTTAAAGATTTCAAAAACATTGATCGGCCAACGATGATGAGCGTGATGGAAGATGTGCTGCGCAGTATGATCAGAAAAAAATACGGCACCGATGAAAATTGCGACATTATTGTAAACACCGACAACGGCGATTTGGAAATTTGGCGCACACGGATGGTGATGGAAGACGGTTTTTCGGAAGATGATGATTTGGAAATCGAACTGGCAGAAGCAAAATTGCTCGACCCGGATTTGGAAGTTGGCGACGAACATATCGAACTGGTTACGCTGGAAAGTTTTGGCCGACGTGCCATTTTGGCTGCCCGCCAGACTTTGGTTTCTAAAGTTTTAGAGTTAGAAAAAGACGAGATCTACAAAAAATATAAAGACCGCGTTGGCGAAATTGTAACCGGCGAAGTTTACCAGGTTTGGAAAAAAGAAGCCTTGATTTTGGATGACGAAGGCAACGAATTGCTGCTGCCAAAAACAGAGCAAATCCCGGCCGATTACTTTAAAAAAGGCGATTCTGTACGTGCCGTAATCCATAAAGTGGATATGATGAACAGCAACCCGAAAATTATCATTTCGCGTACCGCGCCGGAGTTTTTGCAGCGTTTGTTTGAAATAGAAGTCCCGGAGATTTTTGACGGCTTGATCACGATCAAAAAAATTGTGCGCGAACCGGGCGAAAGGGCAAAAGTAGCGGTAGAATCTTACGACGACCGCATTGACCCGGTTGGTGCTTGCGTTGGGATGAAAGGTTCGCGTATTCACGGCATTGTGCGCGAGTTGAAGAACGAAAACATTGACGTGATTAACTATACCAACAATTTATCGTTGTATGTGCAGCGTGCTTTGTCTCCCGCAAAAATCACTTCTATCAAGTTGGACGATGACAAAAAGACAGCGGCAGTTTACTTAAAGCCCGACCAGGTTTCATTGGCTATCGGCCGCGGCGGCCATAACATAAAATTGGCAGGTAAATTGACGGGTTACGAAATAGACGTTTACCGTGAAGTGGACGAACACGAAGAAGACGTTGATATCGAAGAATTTTCTGACGAAATTGACGGTTGGATCCTGGATGAATTCAAACGGATTGGTTTAGATACCGCAAAATCAATCTTAAACTTGAGTGTTGACGAGCTGGTTAAACGTACTGATTTGGAAGAAGAAACAGTAAAAGAAGTTTTGTCGATTTTACAATCAGAATTTGAATAAAATGCAATAACAAATTAAAAAAATGTACTTTTGTATAAAAGCGCAGAAAGCAATAATAAATGTCAGAAGACAAATCTATAAAATTATTTAAAGCAGCAAAAGAACTGAATATAGGCACCGGTACTATAGTTGGTTTTCTTGGTGGCAAAGGTTTCAAGATAGAAAACAAGCCCACAACCCAGTTAAGTGCCGATATGTATGAAGCTCTGTTAAAAGAATTTCAGGGCGATAAAAATATAAAAGAAGAAGCCAAGCAGATCAGCATTGGCAAGATCAGAAAAGAAGAGGCCGTGCCTGTAGCCGAAAAACCGGCTGCTTTCCATGGCAGGGAAAATGGCCAGCAGGATGTGCTGACCAAGAGTTCCGGTAATTTCCACGATAATTCAAGGCCGGCACAAAATAACAGTGCAGATGGCCATTTGCCTGGAGTAAAAGTTGTAGGCAAAATTAACCTGAACGACCTGAACGGCAGGGGCCATCAGGAAAAACTTGTTGTAAAAGAAGCACCGAAACCGGAGGTAAAACCGGTTGAAGTAAAAGCTCCGGAAGCAAAAGCACCAGAAGCGCCAAAACCTATTGCCCAGTCAGAACCCGTTGTGCAAAAACAACCGGAACCTGTTGCACCAGCACCGGTGGCTGCAAAACAGCCGGAATTTACCGAAAAAGAGGTGGTAAAAGAAGCACCAAGGGCAGAGGCTCCTAAACCAGCACCAATAGTTGAAACACCGGTTGCCGCCAAAGTGCCGGAAGTTAAAGTGCCAGTTGCTGTTGTTCCGCCCGTAGCTCCTGCTTCTGTTGCAGAAGCTGCACCGGCAGAAGAAGCGCCTGCAGAATCAGAAGTGATTAGGGCACGTGCAGACCGGTTGACCGGCCCGAACGTAGTTGGACGGATTACTTTGCCCGTTAACCAGCCAAAACGTGGTAACCAGCCCGTAGCTTCTTCTTCAAATACGGCAAACAATAGCAGTGCCGCTGATCAGAAAAGGAAGCGCAAACGTAAAGAGAATGCCCCCGGGCAGCCGCCTCATACCGGTCAGGTTCCAAATACTCAAGGCTCTCATGCGCCTGGTCAAAATAATAACAATAATAATGGCCAGCGTCCGCCGCAAGGTCAGGGAAACCGTCCACCCTTTAATAGAAACAACAACAATAATAGCGGGCGTCCTGATAACCGCAATGCACATGGTAATAACCGCCCTGCACCTGCTACCGGGCCAAAAGAAGAACCTACAGAAAAGGAAATACAGGACCAGATCAAAGCTACATTAGCACGTTTAAGCGGTGCCGGGAAATCCGGTAAGTTCGCCCAACGATCTAAATTGCGCCGCCAGAAACGGGATGATTATGCATCTTCGGCAGAAGAGGCAGCAATGGAGCAGCAACTGCAGTCCAAAGTATTAAAAGTTACCGAGTTTGTTACGGCAAACGAGTTGGCTTCGATGATGGATGTCTCTGTAACCCAGATCATTTCTACTTGTATGAGTTTGGGCATGTTCGTTTCCATCAATCAGCGTTTGGATGCAGAAACTTTGACCATTGTGGCCGACGAGTTTGGTTACGAAGTGGAGTTTGTTAAACCGCAGGATGAAGAAAGCAGTTTGGATGAAGCTGATGCAGCCGATACTTTAGTTCCGCGTGCACCAATCGTAACGATCATGGGCCACGTAGATCATGGTAAAACATCGTTGCTGGATTTTATCCGTAAAACCAACGTGATTGCCGGTGAAGCAGGTGGCATTACCCAGCACATTGGTGCTTACGAAGTTACTTTAGAAAATAAAAAGAAAATCACGTTCTTGGATACACCTGGCCACGAAGCGTTTACCGCCATGCGTGCACGTGGTGCCCAGGTAACGGATATTGTGATCATTGTGATTGCTGCGGATGACAGCATTATGCCGCAAACGCGTGAAGCCATTAACCATGCGCAAGCTGCCGGTGCGCCAATTATTTTTGCCTTTAATAAAATTGACCGTCCGGGAGCCAATGCCAACAAGATACGCGAGCAGTTAGCTGCCATGAATATTTTGGTGGAAGACTGGGGCGGAAAATACCAGGCACAGGAAATTTCGGCCAAAACCGGCTTGAATATTGATTTATTGCTCGAAAAAATATTATTAGAAGCAGAATTGCTTGAACTAACCGCCAACCCAAACAAACGCGCGGTGGGAACAGTGATTGAAGCCGCTTTGGATAAAGGCCGGGGTATTGTAACCACCGTTTTGGTTCAATCCGGAAAGCTGCGTGTAGGTGACCCAATTTTAGCCGGTTGTTACAGCGGACGTGTGAAAGCCTTAACCAACGAACGCGGACAACGCGTGGAAGAGGCTGGCCCGTCAACACCGGTACAGGTTTTAGGTATGCAGGGTGCGCCTACCGCAGGTGATAAATTTAATGCGATGGAAAGCGAAGTGGAAGCGCGCGAAATTGCAAACAAACGTTTGCAGTTGCAACGCGAACAAGGCTTGCGCACACAGAAGCACATTACCTTAGATGAAATTGGCCGTCGTTTGGCAATCGGAAACTTTAAAGAACTCAATATCATTGTAAAAGGTGATGTGGATGGTTCTATCGAAGCACTTTCTGATTCGTTGTTGAAGCTTTCGACCGAACAAATTCAGGTAAATATTATCGGAAAAGCAGTTGGCCAGATCTCAGAATCTGATGTATTGCTGGCTTCGGCTTCGGATGCGATCATCATCGGTTTCCAAGTCCGTCCTTCGGGAAGTGCGCGTAAATTGGCAGAGCAGGAACAGATTGACATCCGTTTGTACTCCATCATTTACGATGCCATCAACGAAATTAAGGCAGCTATGGAAGGTATGCTGGCACCAACTTTTGAAGAGAAAATTGTGGCCAACGTTGAAATCCGCGAAACGTTTAAAATCAGCAAAGTGGGCACCATTGCCGGTTGTATGGTATTGGATGGAAAAATTACCCGCAACAGCAAAATACGGATTGTGCGTGATGGTGTAGTCGTTTACACAGGCGAACTGGCTTCCTTAAAACGTTATAAAGATGACGTAAAAGAAGTAGCAACTGGTTACGAGTGCGGTTTAAACATCAACAATTTCAACAATATTGAAGTAGGCGACATTGTAGAAGCTTACGAAAATGTAGAAGTGAAACGGAAACTGGCTTAGTAGGAAAGCCTGATTACAAAATATATCGAGCCTTACTATTTTTCAATAGCAAGGCTCTTTTTTTGTGATGCTTCTTTTACCTAGTTAAATAGTATATTTTTTAAATAAAGTTAATGGTATCGGGCCTGTTTAAATTGCTATCATAAAAATCAACAATGCTTCTTTTATGCCTATAAATTTTGTCTGTGGATATTATATTGGTACAAAACAATTCTGATTTTTAGGTGGTAAAAGAAGCATGGAAAATAAATCAGATAAAATTTAAACAGGCCCTAAAAGTTATTAGGATATAAATATTTCCTATCTGGAAATAGTATAAGTCAATCTATATGGATCAATCTATTCGTGCTAAAAAACCTTCCGGTACTGTAAATTATAGTTTTGTTGATACCATCCGTTGTATTTCTATGATGGGCATTGTATTCCTGCATTGTTCTGTTTTTTGGGGGGTAAAATATAAAAGTTTCTCGGAAACGCTGATTGAAACGGCAGTAATGCAAATTTTAAAGTTTTCTACCATTGCGTTTTTTTTAATTGGCGGGTTTTTGATCAACCATAAATTTAACGAATACAGTGCAGGACAATATTTAAAAAACAGGTTCAAAAATACAGTCAGGCCATGGTTGTTTTGGGTAATTGTGTTCTTCGTTTTAGACGTAGTTGGCCAGTTAACCGTTTACTTTCGGTATGGCAGTAATGATGCTTTTGATAATTTACCGGCATTTTTGCTTGGAGAGACCGGGCATATTTTGTTTTATACTTCCTATTGGTTTATTCCCAATTTTTTAATTTGTATTGCTTTGCTCCTCATTTTTAAAAAGTACCTGTACAATATGTGGTTCGGTGTGTTTTTGGGGGCGTTGTCTGTTTTTTATAGTGTAAATTTATACGGAACTTGGGTTCCTACCGAGCATTCTACCGCTTTGTTCGGGTTTGTATTTTACTTGTGGCTTGGCGTGGTGATGAATAAACATTTTGAAAAAGTAATGGCTTTTATCAATAAAACAGCCTGGAACAAGCTAATCCTGATAAATATAATCTTCTTTGTTTTAAGCGTGGCAGAAGGGATTTACTTAAACCGGTTGGGTTCGGGCGATTCGTTTGATACCTTAAAGTTTACAAATATTCTTTATTCTTTAAGCATGTTTGCTGCTTTGTTAAAAATAGGAGGCATAAACATCATCCAAAGCAAATTAAACCCAAGGCAAACAACTTTTGGGATTTACCTGGTCCATCAGGTATTGATTGTCAATGTACTGCCGTTGATTTTTACCCCTTTGAAAATCAAAAACACGACGTTTGATGCAAGCGGCAATATCATTTTTACACTGGTACGTTTTGTAATAGTTTATGTGTTAAGTTTCTTTTTAACGGTAGGTATCGGCAAAACCAGGATGAAATGGGTAGTAGGGCAGTAGCATTTACTGGATGTTCGGCAGTATAAAGAATGGCATTTTAGAACCTGTTTAAATTTATACAAGTAAAAATGGCCATGCTTCTTTTACCGTATAAAAATTGGTGTTTGCATCAATTTAAATAAATCAAAAAACTACCTGTTTGCTATTTTTTAGGTGATAAAAGAAGCATGAAAATAAATCGGACAAAGTTTAAACAGGCCCTATTTAAATGAACGCGGAAAAGTTAACGATAGCAGTACTGATTTCTACCTATAACTGGCCCGAAGCATTAGAGTTGGTACTGCTGAGCTTATTAAAGCAAACCCGTTTGCCGGATGAAATACTAATTGCTGACGATGGCTCGGGGCCGGACACCAAAGCATTGATAGATTATTACCGAAGCTTGTTTCCTATCCCTGTGAAACATGCCTGGCAGGAGGACAAAGGCTTTAGAAAATGCCTGATTTTAAACAAAGCGGTTAAACTATCAGAAGCCAAATACATCATTGAGATTGACGGCGATATTATTGTAAACCCTAAATTTATTGCCGATCATGCACGCGCTGCATCCAAAGGGTACTTTGTGCAAGGAAGCCGGGCGATGCTTACCGAGGCAAAAACCATAGAAATATTCAAAACCAAACAAATTAATTTTCATTCGCTGTCCAGCGGAGTGTATAGCCGGTTTAATGCTGTCCGTGCCCCGTTGTTGTCTGTTTTTTTCAATCCCAACCCGCGCAGCTCCTGGAATGTAAAAGGATGTAACCTGGCTTTTTGGCGTGATGATTATATCCGGGTGAATGGTTATTATAATGATTTTGAAGGCTGGGGCTGGGAAGATTACGAGTTTGCCGCCCGCTTGATTAATGCCGGCATTTTAAAAAAGCGCTTAAAAATGGCAGCCATCAGCTACCATATTTTCCATCCGCAGCACCACCGTGAAAACTTTTTGCCTAACGAACTGATCTACCGGAAAACAATAGCAGAAAACCTGTCATATTGCAGCAGCGGCTATCATGAGGTTTAAAAAAGCAGTATGGATATTATGATGGCGGTGTACAGTATCAGTTTGATAATTTTATACCGGTTAAACCTGAAAACCTGAGATTTGGTAACATTGCCTAAATAGTTAAAACGTTCTCCAATACCTGCCAGCCTAAAACGGGACAGGTTGCCTGCTAAAATTCCAAACTCGTATATATTTCGCAAAAGCATTACATTAAATGCTGTAACCAATTTTATTTTTCGGGTTTTGCGGTGTACCCTTACTATGCTCACGATATATTCAATGCCAACCGTAGCTAAGGCAAAGCACGCTATATAACCACTGAGCGTGCGGTTTACGGGCAATGCTATAATGGCTGCCAGTATGGAAAATAGTAATGTTTCGGATGTGTTTAAGAAATCGTACCATTTATACTGCGGATTGCGCTCGGCCAGATGGCTGTTGCCGATACCATAACGATAAAACCGGTCATAGTCTGTTTGCCCGTTTTTCCACCAGGGGTGTTCAACTTGGGCTGAAGGCAAACATTTATAATTTTTTGACCCGTTTAGCTGCCTTACCCTTAAAAAGAAATCAACCTCTTCGCCTCCGCCTTTTTTGGGATAAGCAGATGAAAAGCGGACATCGCCAACAGCGTTGCGTTTAATCATGATATTGGCAGTGGCGCCCCAAGGGTAAGATTCGTAGTTGCGCGCCGCACTGAAAATACTCATCGAGCCATCGGCATCAACAGCTTTGGCAAAGGAAGTTGGCGGCGGCGGCATATCTACCAAGCCGATAAAACCTATTTCATCCGGGTAATTTTCGGCAGCCTGGGCATAAGTAAGTAAAATATCGGGTGCAACTTCTATATCATCATCTAAAAACAGAATCCATTCACCATGCCCGGCTTCTATGCCCCGGTTACGGGTAGCCGAAGCCCCCATATTTTCTTTGTTGATCAACAAAGAAACAGTTTTGTTATCTACCAAGTTTTGTATAGAACTATCAATAACGATGTCCGGGTTATCGGCAATAAGATAAAAACGGATGGTTGCATTGGCCGGCTTTTGAAGCTTGAGGATAGGCAACAAAGTTTCCGGAACTAAACGAAAAGAAGGAATAATGACATCAATACGGGTAGGCATGCGCTATGTTTCTACAAAAATAAATAATTACATCCTTCATGTTCGTGCCTGTTTAAAATTTACTTATCAAGGTTCCTATGCTTCTTTTATCGCCTAAAAATTGGTGTGTACAAAGTTTTTATTTTTTGGGGTTGATGCAAACACCAATTTTTATAGGGTAAAAGAAGCATCAATATATTTTCTTGTATAAATTCAAACTTGCTCTTAAACGTACCAGTAATAAAAACCTGTACAAATTTTATGGCTGTTTGTCTTTCTTTTTGTAAGCACTCCAAATGGCCGACGATAAAATAGTTATCTTATTGGTTTTTTTTGAAAGCGGATGGTTTAACAAAGCAGTAATTGTATTTTTATTATTACGGTCAATAGAATTTCTTACCATCCAATATTGCTTGTATTGCTTTTTAAATGCCTTGGTATAGATCACGTCATCAATTAAATTTTCCCTGTACATCCAATTGATGATATTTAGTTCTTCTATAAAATTTAACCCGCTTTTATACACATTGCTGCTTACGTCCTGGTCGTGTTTTCTCCAATAGCTCAAAATTTTTCCACTGATATGGGTTTTGCCTTGCTTTGCAATCTGGCTCCAAAAAAGGCGGTCGCCGGAGAATTTGTAGGTTGTAAATTCCGGTGATACATACTTAAATGTTTCTCTTTTAAAAATAGCCATACTTGCATTGTAGATTGCCACTTTTATAGCCAGATAATCCTGGATAAAAGCCTTGCTTTCTACCATTTCGGCCAAACAATGGTGTGTAGATTGCCATTTTATATCATTATACCCATTGATACAAGACATTTGGCAATAACTGATTACACATTGGTCGTCCTTCCTCACGCCTTCAACCAAGGTTTCTAAAAGTGAAGGTTCGCACCAATCATCACTTTCGGCAATCCAAACATACTTTCCTTTTGCAAGGTTAATGCCTTTTTCCCATTGCAAAAACGGGCTTCCGCTATTGGTACTGTTGAATACAATATGGCTGATCTTTGGGTTTTCGGCGTAAAGCGCTATTATTTCTTTGCTGTTGTCTGTAGAACAATCATCTAAAATAATCAATTCAAAATCTTGAAAAGTCTGATTGAGCACAGTGTCTATCCTTTGTCTCAAAAACGACGCATGATTGTAGTTGGGTATGATAACAGAAACTTCTATCACTTGGATTAAGATTGATTGTAATTATCTAAATATATAATAATGATAAGCCCTTTCTGCAACGCTTTTGTTGTAAAAAAAGCTATGCCCATCTGTTTGCTTTGCATTTTACTTATCAAAAGTTTGCATATCAATCAGCCTTTTGTACAAACCATTTTTATCAATCAAAGCCTGATGGTTGCCTTGTTCTACAATTTGCCCGTTTTCTAAAACCACAATTTCATCGGCGTTTTGGATAGTGCTTAAACGGTGCGCAATAATTAAAGAAGTACGGTTTTTGGTGAGGTTGTTCAAAGCATCCTGCACCAATTTTTCCGATTCGGTATCCAAAGCCGAAGTCGCTTCGTCCAGCAGCATAATTGGCGGGTTGCTTAAAACGGCGCGGGCAATGCTGATCCGCTGTTTTTGTCCGCCCGAAAGTTTTGAGCCACGGTCACCGATATTGGTTTGATAGCCATTTTCGGTGTTCAAAATAAATTCGTGGGCATTGGCAATTTTGGCGGCCGCTTCAACTTGTGCCTGTGTGGCATCAGGTTTTGCAAAAGCGATGTTGTTAAAAATGGTATCGTTAAACAGTACAGATTCCTGGTTTACAACGCCCATCAAAGCGCGTAACGAATCCGTTTGGATCTGTTGGATGTCTTTGCCGTCCATCAAAACCCGTCCTTTGGTTGGTTCGATAAACCGCGGCAACAAGTCCATCAGCGTAGATTTCCCACCGCCGGAAGGGCCAACCAACGCGATGTTTTTTCCCTTTTGTATGGTCAGCGATACTTCTTTTAGCACCTCTTTTTCATTGTAGGCGAAGGAGACGTTTTCTAAACGAATGGAATCTGAAAAAGTACCGATAAAAACAGCATCGGGCGCATCGTTGATTTTTGGCTTTTCATCAATCAAATCCAAAACACGTTCGCCGGCCGCAATGCCCGAATGGATATTGCTGAAAGCATCAGAAATGGCTTTTGCCGGCCGCATCACCTGCGAAAACAAAATGATGTACAAAATAAAAGCTTCCGGGGTAAGTGCATTGGATTGATGGTTGATGATGAGCGAGCCACCATACAAAACCACGCCGGCCACCATCGAAACACCCAGAAATTCGGACATGGGCGAAGCCATTTGCTGCCGCTTGGCCATCGAGCGAACGATGCGCGAATAATTGTTGTTTTCGTTGCTGAACTTTTGCTTGATAAAAGCAGTAGCGTTAAAGGCTTTGATGATTTTGATCCCGGACAAAGCTTCGTCCAGGTAACTGATCATGGTGCCGTACGATTGCTGCGATGCCGAAGCCTGTTGCTTCAAGCTTTTTACGATACGCGAAATTACAAAAGCCGAAACCGGGATCACCAATAAGGAAAATAAAGTGAGTTTAAAGCTGATTAAAAACAGCATCACGATGTAGGCAATCAACTGGAACGGCTCTTTAAAAACAACCTGCAAAGTGCCGGTAACCGAAAACTGGACAACCTGAACATCTGAAGCAATTTTAGAAATGATGTCGCCTTTGCGCTCATTGCTGAAATAGCCCAGATGCAGGTTCATCACATTGTCAAACACGGCTTTGCGCAGGTTAAGCAGCGTATGGATGCGCAGGTTTTCCATAATGCGCTGCGAAATATAACGGAAAAGGTTGCCCAAAAAAGTAGCAACGATAATGGCAATGCAAACAAATTTCAGGGCATTTAAAAGTCCGTAATGGATGTTGGCATATTGAACATAATAGGTAAAGGTATCTACGATAGAAAAAAAACTTTTAGGCTTCGCAATAAGTGTGGTTGCCCTGTCTTTGGCAAACAACGTGGTTAAAAGCGGGGCAACTAAAGTTAAGTTAAGCGTATTAAAGATGACCGATAAAATGGTAGCGATAACATAAGGAATAGCAAATTTTTCGATCGGTTTGGCAAAAGAAAGCAGGCGGAAATAGGTTTTCATTCAAAACGTTAAGCCTGCAAAATTAAGAAAATATTGGAGGTTGGCAGAAAACTGCTTCAGATGCCGGTTTACCTTTACAATCAATTAGTTTAACGCTTATCTTTTCAAATGCTTCTTTTACCGGTATAAATTAAGTGTTCATCAGTTCTTCAATATGCCCGGCTTCCAACGGGATATCCGCCATCAAATCCACAGTACCGTTTTCAGTGATCAGGATGTTGTTTTCCAAGCGGATGCCCAAACCTTCGGCCGGGATATAAATGCCCGGTTCAACGGTTAGCACGTTTCCGGCAGCAAAAGGCGTGTACCTTCCGGCAAAATCGTGCACGTCCAAACCCAAATGGTGCGACGTGCCGTGCATAAAATATTGCTTGTACAAAGGCATGGCCGGGTTTTGTTTTTCCACATCGTGCTTGTTTAGCAAACCTAATTTAATCAGTTCCGAAGTCATGATCTTGCCTACTTCCTCGTGATAAGTATTCCAAATCGTTCCAGGCTTTAAAAGCTGCGTTGCTTCTTTCATCACGGTTAATACAGATTGGTAAACTTCTTTTTGCCTTGCAGTAAATCGGCCGTTAACCGGAATAGAGCGTGTGCAATCGGCATTGTAGTTGGCATATTCGGCGCCAAAATCCATCAAAATCACATCGCCGGAGCGGCATAACTGGTTGTTGTCGTTGTAATGAAGGACGGTTGCGTTGATACCGGAAGCAATAATCGGGTTGTAGGCATGGCCGCTGCTGCGTTGCCGGATAAATTCATGGATGATTTCGGCTTCAATCTCGTATTCTGCAACGCCGGGCTTCGCAAATTTTAACACCCTAAAAAAAGCATCGCGGGTAATCTGGCAGGCTTTGCCGATCAGTTCAACTTCGGCCTGCGATTTTACCGCGCGAAGTTCCCTGAAAATTGGCGCTGCCCGGTAATACTGGTGCAGCGGGAATTGTTCCTTAATTTTTTGGATAAAACGCAAGTCGCGGTAAGGCACTTCATGCTGGTAGCGGTCGTTTTCGTTTGTGTTGAGGTAGATGTTTTCTGCATAAAAAACAACCGAGGCCAAAATCTGGTCAAATTCATGCAGCCAAAAAACCGTTTTAATGCCGGATGCTTTTTCGGCCTCTTCTTTGGTATATTTATGGCCTTCCCAAACGGCAATCAGCTCGTTGGTCTGTCTTAAAAAAAGTACTTCTTTGTATAGTGGATTGGGACAATCAGGAAAAAGCAGTAAAATGCTCTGTTCCTGGTCTATCCCGGTTAAATAAAACAGGTCGGCGTTCTGTTTGAAACTGTGGTTTTGGTCGCCGCTGCGCGGAAATTCATCGTTAGAATTAAGCAGGATTAATGAATTTGGTTTTGATTTCAAACAAAAACGCTTTCTGTTCGTATAGAAGACATCATTAATTATAGGTTCATATTTCATTGAAAAACAAAAGTTTATGTTAGGAATAGGTATCTTATATGTTAATTTAAAAAATTAAATATAAAATGGAACGGAGTTTGGTACAACGAATCAAACTTAATAACTATTTTTGGAAAAAAAATCACAATTAAAATCGTTAATCTTAAAACTATGAATTATTCTACATTAAAGAAAACAGTCGTACTGTCGATTGCGTCTTTGATGGGGGTTGTAGCAGCACATGCACAAACCTCTTCAGATTCGACTACAACCGTCGCCCCCGGTTCAGCAAAGGTATTTGGTGGAAAGGCCCAGTACAGAACATTTAGTATCGGTGCAAACGCTGGTGTTTTATCGCCAACGCTTTTTTTCGGTTCTAATGATTTCACCAAAAACAATTATGAATTGGGTTACGGTATTTCGTTGAGAGAGCAACTGGCACATGCCTTTGGCCTGGAATTAAATGTAATGCGCGGTACCATCTCCGGCGACAACAGCAGGAATATTTCTGGTGCACAAAATGGCAGCCGTGATGGTTTTAGCGCCTTCAAAACAGAGTTGGCCTACTATGCCAACCTAATGGGCAAGGTTAATGTAGGTAATATCAACTACCTTCACAGAAAAAATGTAATTAATTTCTTCGTTACGGCCGGTGCTGGTTATGCCGGTTATGCCCCTAAAGTTACCCTTGCTAACGGTACTGTGGTTGATTATAAAGACC
>CAXTKQ010000094.1:0-15743 GCA_964244955.1 uncultured Sphingobacteriaceae bacterium
GGTCAAGCCTTTCATCCGGAACTTGCCTTTGATGCGGCAATCAAAGCGATTTCCTTCTGGCGTTTGCACCTGGTACCAGCTTCCGGTTGATTTTGTTACTAAGCCTTGCATTAGTCGAAAGATAAAACAGCTTTTATGCTTTTGCGTAAATAATTAATGGTTTCATCGTCCAGTTTGCCAATCTTTTCCTGCAACCGCGACAAATCTAACGCCCTAATCTGATCTGCTAAAATGTACGACTGCTTTTTCAAACCGTTTTCATCCGTAGGTTTTACCTGAATACGAATCAAAGAAATACCTTGTCGGGGCTGAGAAGAAATTGCGCAAGCAATAGTTGAACTGTGGCCAGCATTGTGCAAAATATCTGATTGTAAAATCACAACCGGCCTGATTTTTCCCGGTTCGCTTTTGTTTCCCGGTTCCAAATCGGCAATCCAGATTTCGTATTGCAGTGGCGATTGCTTATTCATCCAAATGTTTTTGTAAATCGGTTAAAGAAGCAGTTTCAAATAATTCCTTCAAATCTTTATCCGGATCATGTTCCTTTAAAATTTCCACTTCCCGCCGCAACTGTTCTTCCAAAGCCTTGCGTTCCAGCTTTTTGTTGTAATTGGCAATCGCTTCTTTAATGTAACCGTTTCGGCTCACCTGCAACGCTTTTACCTGTTTTTCGGTTTCTTCAAAAAGCTTGTCGTCTAATTTCAGCAAAACACTTTTCATGGATACTGTTTTTATCTATCAAAAATAGCTATACTTTTTGTATATGCTTCTTTTACCGGCAAAATTTATAAATTAATTTTATTGCGAATTTGGGAACAAAGCATTTACTTTACGCTGTTATCAAAAACGATTGCAAATGTTCAACCCAATTTTTACCACAATTATTACTACCACCGGCAACACAGCGGAGGAAGCATAATTTGGTGAAAATTAAAAAGATAAAAACCACTAAAAGCCTTCCTCCGCAAAGAGGAAGGCTTTTTTGTTAAATTATTAATAATGAAAATTTTAAAGTTCGGAGGCACGTCCGTTGGTTCTCCCGAAAGTATCCAAACGCTGCTGCAAATTGTTCAAAAAGAAAATGCGGCTTCCGGTCCGCCGGTTGTGGTTGTTTCGGCGTTGGGCGGCGTTACCAACTTATTGGCACAAATGGCCGAAAAAGCTTCGGTTGGAGAAGAATATGCCAGTTATTTAGCTGAATTGGAAACGCGGCATTTTACCATTATAAAAACATTGCTGGATGTACAGCGCCAAAATCCGGTTTTTACCAAATTGAAAATATTTTTTAATGAGCTGGAAGATTTGCTGCAAGGGATTTCGAGTTTAAAAGAACTCACCGCACAAACCCGGGATTTGGTTTTAAGTTACGGCGAACGTTGTTCTGCTTTTATGATCAGCAAAATTGCGGAACAGTTTTTTTTAGATTCGTTGTATATTGATGCGACACATTTGATTAAAACCGACAGCAATTTCGGACAAGCGCGTGTTCAAACCGAATTAACGGAGATATTAATCCAAAGCTTTTACAGCGAACATCAAGGCAAAATACTGTTTTTAACTGGCTTTATTGCGAGCAACGAGCATAACCGGATCACCACTTTAGGCCGTGGCGGAAGCGATTATACCGCAGCAATTGTCGGCTCAGCACTGAATGCAACAGAAATCCAAATTTGGACCGATGTAAACGGTATGATGACTGCCGATCCGCGGATGGTAAAAAAAGCATTCCCGCTGCCCGAACTTTCTTATACCGAGGCCATGGAACTTTCTTATTTCGGCGCGAAAGTGATTTATCCGCCAACCATGATTCCGGCGTTTTTAAAACGCATTCCAATCGCCATAAAAAATACGTTTGAACCAGGTTTTCCCGGAACGGTAATTAAACACGATTGCGGCCCATCAAACCTAACGATAAAAGGCATTTCTTCGATCAACGAAATCAGCATCATCAATTTAGAAGGCAGCGGCATGGTTGGAAAAGCCGGTTTTAGCGGCAGGTTATTTTCGTTGTTGGCGCGGGAACAGATCAACGTAATTCTGATCACACAATCTTCTTCGGAACATAGCATTACGTTTGCCATTCATCCGGCCAATGCTTCGAAAGCGCAACTTTTGATCGAGCAGGAATTTGAACTGGAGCTGATCGCCAAAAAGTTGGAAAAACCTGTTTTTGAGCAAAACCTTTCTATCCTGGCCATTGTGGGCGAAAACATGAAGCAAACACCGGGCATGTCGGGCAAGTTGTTTCATGCTTTGGGCCGAAACGGTGTCAATGTTCGCGCCATTGCGCAAGGTTCGTCCGAATATAATATTTCTGTCGTCATTTCCCGTCCCGATCTCAACAAAGCTTTAAACGCCGTTCACGATGCTTTTTTTATCGAGCTAAATAAAACCTTGCACGTTTTCAATTTAGGAACGGGCAATATCGGTAAAACATTATTTCGTCAGTTGCAATCGCACACCGAATTTCTAAAAGAAAACAACGGTATTCAGGTAAAAGTCGTTGGCATCAGCAATACACGTAAAATGGTTTTTAATGGTGATGGTTTGGTGTTGGAAAACTGGCAGCAGGAACTGGAAAACACTGGAGAAACGGCGCAATTAGATGAATTTGTAGCGCGAATGAAAGCGATGAATTTGCCCAATGCTGTTTTTATTGATAATACGGCCAGCCCGAAACCGATTGCTTTTTACGAAGAAGTTTTTAAGTCGAACATTTCTATCGTAACCTGCAACAAAATCGGGAATTCCGGCAGTTACGATCAGTATAAAAAGTTTAAAGATGCGGCCAGAAGCCATGGCGTAGATTTTTATTACGAAACGAATGTTGGAGCAGGTTTGCCGATTATCCGAACGTTAAAAGATTTAATGGTTTCAGGCGATCGAATCATCAAAATTGAAGCCATTTTATCAGGAACAATTTCTTTCATTTTTAATAATTTTAAAGGTGAAGCCAGTTTCCACGATGTGGTGAAAGAAGCGCAGGAAAAAGGTTATACCGAGCCGGACCCGCGCGATGATCTAAGCGGACTGGATTTTATGCGGAAAATGCTGATCCTGGCTCGTGATGCCGGTTATCCGTTGGAAGCAGCCGACGTGCAATTAGAAAATATGCTGCCAAAAACAGCAATCGAGGCCGGAACCGTAGCCGAATTTTATGCAGCTTTAAAAGCGGAAGATGCTTTTTTTAACGGCATAAAAACAGCAGCAGAAAGCAACGGCAAAGTGCTGCGTTACATCGGAAAGTTGGAAAACGGAGAAGTTTCGATCACTTTACAACAAGTAGATTCAAACCATGCTGTTTACTCGCTTTCGGGCAGTGATAACGTGATTTCGTTTACGACGGAACGTTACAAAGATCGTCCGTTGGTGGTAAAAGGCCCGGGCGCAGGCGCCGAAGTTACGGCAGCAGGTGTTTTTGCAGACTTAGTAAATGTTGGTGCGCATTGATGCTTCTTTTATCGGTGTAAAATTAGGTTAAAAGAAGCGTAAAGATTTTTTGAACAATGAAAGACTCGATTAAAGTATTTGCCCCGGCAACTGTGGCCAATGTAGTTTGCGGTTTTGATGTGTTGGGATTTGCCGTAAATGCGCCCGGCGATGAAGTAGTGATGCGAAAAATAGAAAAATCGGGCATCACTATTACAAAAATTACGGGCGATTATGGGCGTTTGCCTTTAGATGCTACAAAAAATACGGTTAGCGCAAGTGTAAAACATTATCTCAATTATATTGGTCAGCCGGATTTAGGCATCGAAATAGAACTGCATAAAAAAATGCCGATTGGCAGCGGTTTAGGTTCCAGTTCAGCCAGTACGGTTGCTGGTTTGTTTGCGATAAATAATTTGTTGGATCAGCCTTTGACACAACAAGAACTGGTTCCTTTTGCGATGAAAGGCGAGGAGCTGGCGTGCGGCTACGGTCATGCCGATAACGTTGCACCAGCTTTATTAGGCGGATTTGTGCTGATCAGAAGTTATGAACCTTTAGAAATTATCCGTTTGCCGCACCCCGAAAGCTTGTATTGCGCCATCGTTTTCCCGGAAGTGGACGTGCCGACAAGAGATGCGCGGCAAATGATCAGGCAGAAAGTATTTTTAAAAGATGCGGTAACGCAATGGGGAAACATTGCCGGTTTGGTTAGCGGTTTGTTTTTGAAAGACATTGATTTGATTGGCCGCAGCATGAAAGATATTTTGGTAGAACCTGTTCGTTCTATTTTAATCCCTGATTTTTATAAAATGCGCGAAATGGCGATGGAAAGCGGTGCCGTAAGTTTTGGCATTTCCGGTTCCGGCCCTTCGGTTTTTGCTTTCACTAAAACCGAAACCAATGCTTCTTTTATCACCCAAAAAATAGTGTCGCATTTAAAAACGCTGGGCATTTCCAGTCAAAGTTATGTTTCACCCATAAATGATAACGGACCGGTAATTTTGGATTGATCAGTTGCCGGTTTCGGGTTGCCGGTTGCCAGTTCCTTTCGCCTCAAAACCTTTCACCTTTCACAAAAATGAAACTTTACAGTACCAACAATAAAGCACACGAAGTTAGTTTCCAGGAAGCTGTTTTTAATAGTTTGCCGCAGGATAAAGGCTTGTACATGCCGGTGGAAATACTTCGTTTACCGGATGATTTTCTGAAAAATTTGCATCAGTATGAATTGCCGGAAATAGCTTTTCGCGTGGCGAATCATTTGTTGCAAGGCATTATTCCTGCCGAAGATTTAAAAGCGATTATTGATGATGCAATTAACTTTCCGGCACCAGTTGTAAAGCTGGACGAGAACAAATATGTGCTGGAACTTTTCCACGGGCCGTCGCTTGCTTTTAAAGATTTTGGTGCGCGATTTATGAGCCGTGTGATGGCTTATTTTCTGCGGGAAGGTGAAAAAGAACTGAACGTTTTGGTGGCTACTTCCGGCGATACCGGCGGCGCGGTTGCTTTGGGTTTTTTGGGCGTGCCAAATACTTTGGTTACCATTTTGTACCCGAAAGGAAAAGTGAGTGCAATCCAGGAATTGCAGTTAACAACCAACGGACAAAATATCCGGGCCATTGAAGTTGACGGCACTTTTGATGATTGTCAGGCATTGGTAAAACAAGCTTTTGTAGATGCAGAACTGAATGAAAAGTTCCGGTTGACTTCGGCTAATTCCATCAATATTTCCCGTTTAATCCCGCAAACGTTTTACTATTTTAATGCCGTTGCACAATTAAAAAGAGATGGTAAAAACAGTATTGTTTTTTCTGTCCCCAGCGGAAATTTTGGCAATATTGGCGCAGGTTTGTTAGCCTGGAAAATGGGTTTGCCGGTTAAACATTTTATTGCAGCAACCAATGCCAATGATACTGTTCCAACTTTTTTAAACGGTGGCATTTATCAGCCTAAACCTTCTGTTGCTACCATTTCTAACGCGATGGATGTGGGCAACCCAAGCAACTGGGCGCGGATTATGGATTTGTTTCAGGAAGACCAAACCGCCATTACCAAATTGGTCAGCGGTTTTAGTTTTGATGATGCGCAAACCGCAGCCGCAATCGAAGAAGTTTACCGGTTGTACAATTACGTAGTTTGTCCGCATACAGCCATTGCTTTTCGTGCGTTGAATGAATGGCAAAAACAGCATCCGCAGCAGGAAAATACCGGTGTTTTTTTGGCTACGGCACACCCGTGTAAATTCCCGGATGTATTTTCGGAAGAGATTGCTGCGTATATAGAAATCCCAGAACAAGTGCTGGAACTGGAAGGAAAGCCGAAAAAAGCAGATGCGCTTGGCGTAGATTATGCTTCTTTTAAGGCCTATTTATTGGCGGAGAAAGGGACTTCAATCTAAATTTTTTAGTGGTAAAAGAAGTATGAAATATATACGCATCAAAAACAATAGTGCGTATATTTGAATATGAAAAGTAAAGTTAACCTTACTATTGAAAAAGATTTGCTTTCGGAAATCAAATCATATGCTGCAGAAAAGCAGGTAAGTATTTCAGAATTAGTGGAAGATTATTTTAAACAATTAACAAAGCCCGCTAAAAGACCAGCATTTTTGGATATGGTTAAAAATCTAAAAGTACCGGAAGATTTGAATAAGGGTGTTGATTTGAAGAAGAAGTACTATGAAGATAATGCAGCTAAATATGGCTTTTAAAGTCTTGTTAGATGCAAACGTTTTGATAGACTTTTTTTTAAAAAGAGGAGAATTTGAAATCACCGAAAAACTATTTGACGGTATTTTCAACAATCGTTTTAAAGTTTTTGTAACTCCGGCTATTCTGCATATCACAGCCTATTACACAAAAAAAATATTGGGATCTGCTGTTTCAAAAGCATTGCTTTTAGATTTTTTAGACAATTCAACAGTAATAGATTGTAACCATAAAACCGCTGTCCTGGCTTTATCTTCTAAGATGACTGATGTGGAAGATGCTTTACAATACTACACAGCTTTACAGCACAATTTAAATTTCGTAATTACCCAAGATCAGCAATTTCAAAAGCAAGCCATTCCTTCCCTGCCAATTTATTCTCCAAGTGAGTTTTTAAAAACATTTATCGACTAATTATTCCATGATCAACACCATCATTTTCGATTTAGGCAACGTTTTAATTAATTGGGACCCGAAGCTTTTGTACAACAAGCTATTTGATTCTGAAGATAAAACCAACCATTTTTTAGAAAATATTTGTACGCTAACCTGGAACGAGGAACAAGATGCCGGGCGAAGTTTGGAAGCCGGGACCAAAGCGTTGATCGAAGAATTCCCGCAACATAAAACAGAAATTGAAGCCTATTATGGCCGTTGGGAAGAAATGCTAAACGGCCCGATTGAAGGAACGGTAGAAATTTTCCGGAAATTAAAAGCAAGCGGCAAGTATAAAATTTATGCGCTGACCAACTGGTCGGCAGAACTTTTCCCGATTGCGTTGCGTGAGTTTGATTTTTTAAACTGGTTTGATGGTATTGTAGTTTCGGGCGATGAAGGCATCCGTAAACCGGAAGCTGCTTTTTTTCAGATTTTGTTTGACCGTCATCAGGTAAATCCTGCCGATGCTGTTTTTATCGATGATAATTTAAGAAACGTGGAAGCTGCGCGGGAATTAGGTATCCAATCCATCCGTTTTACTTCAGCGGAAGAATTGGAGAAAGCGTTAAAAGCTTTGAACGTTTTGTAAATCCTGGCACCAATTTTTATAGGGTAAAAGAAGCATTCCTCAAAACACCGCTTTTGCAATCCGTTTTGTAGGTTCCGCATTTCCCATCGTATAAAAATGCAAAACGGGCGCGCCCATTTCCACCAGTTCTTTACATTGCTGGATCATCCACTCAATCCCCACTTCTTTTACATCCTTTTCATTGGTGCAGGCTTGTACGGCATCGCTTAAATCTTCCGGAATATCAATATGGAAAATTTTAGGCAGGCTGATGAGCTGTTTGGAAGTAGTCAGCGGTTTCAAGCCCGGAATAATCGGGATATTAATATCGTTTTCGCGGCAGCATTTTACAAATTCGCGGTACTTATTATTGTCGAAAAACATTTGCGTAACCATAAACCCGGCACCGGCATCTGCTTTCTTTTTTAGGAATTGAAAGTCGGATTTTAAATTTGGCGCTTCAAAGTGTTTTTCGGGATAAGCCGCAATGCCTACACAAAAATCTGTTTTAACGGCTTCGTATTCATCGTGCAGGTATTTGCCCTTGTTCATGTTGATTACTTGTTCCAACAATTCGGTTGCATAAGCATGGCCACCGGGCGTAGGGATAAAACTGGCATCGCCTTTTCGCGCATCGCCACGTAAAACCAATACGTTATCAATGCCCAGGAATTGCAAATCAATCAGGGCATATTCCGTTTCTTCTTTGGTAAACCCGCCGCACAACAAATGCGGAACCGCATCTACTTTGTACCGGTTCATGATGGCCGCACAAACTGCAACGGTTCCCGGCCTTTTGCGGTACGTTACTTTTTCCAGCAAACCGTTTCCGCGTTCTTTGTAAAAGTGGTCTTCGCGCGAAGTAGTTACATCAATAAAAGGTGGGTTTAGTTCCATCAGCGGATCAATGGCATCAAAAATTCCCTGTATGCCATGTCCTTTTATTGGTGGCAAAAGTTCGAAAGAAAAAAGTGTTTTGCCGTTGGCGTTGGCGATATGATCGGTGATTTTCATGTGTTTATAAGAGCGGAGAGCGAGGAAAAAGGATATATATGGTTGTTAATTTGCGTGCGTTTTTGAGCGCGGAAAAGGATATGACTATTTGTTGAGTTGATTACTTTGATAATTTATAAGACCTGCCAGCAAAACTCTGATTTTCTTTAATTTTTCTAACATGGGTTTCAGTTCGGTTTCATCAATAAAATTTAGGTCGAGGGAAAGATAAAGTTGCGTTTCTAACTCATAAGCAGACCCACGGGCGATATAATAAAAACGCATCATGTCTTTAGGTTGACTACGGCCACAGCCTTCCGCAATATTTGAAGGAATTGAGATTGCAGCCCTTTTTATTTGAGATTGCAAACCGTAAACTTCTTCTTTAGGAAAACGTTCAATGCAGGTATAAACTATTTTAACTAAAGCCCTTGCTTCTTTCCAGGCATTCAAATCTGTAAAAGTCATTTTAAATTATTGAAATGATAGGTTTACAATAGTCATATCCTCGCTCTTTCTTCTTCGCTCTTCTCAATATCCTAAATTCGGACTCAACCAACGTTCTACTTCGTTTATCGGCATTTTTTTGCGTTCTGCGTAATCTTCAACTTGTTCCTTTGTAATCTTACCTAATCCAAAATATTTGGATTGAGGATGCGCAAAGTAAAAACCGCTGACTGAAGAAGCAGGCATCATCGCTAAACTTTCGGTTAAATACATGCCTGTGTTTTTTTCAGCATCAAGCAGCTTGAACAAAGTCCATTTTTCGGTATGATCCGGACAGGCTGGATAACCCGGAGCGGGGCGGATACCTTGATATTTCTCCTTAATCATATCTTCACTGCTCAAATGCTCGTCTTTGGCATAACCCCAATACTCGCGGCGAACCAACTCGTGCATTTTCTCTGCAAAAGCCTCTGCCAAACGGTCGGCTAAAGCTTTGGCCATAATGCTGTTGTAATCGTCGTGGTCTGCTTCAAACTTGGCCACCAATTCATCACAACCTAAACCTGCTGTTACGGCAAATCCTCCCCAATAATCAGCAATACCGGTATCTTTTTGGGCGATAAAATCAGCAAGTGCATAATAAGGTTCGCCTTTTGGTTTTTCGGCCTGTTGGCGCAACGTATAAATAGTATCTAAAACTTGTGTTCGTGTTTCATCAGTATATAATTCGATGTCATCACCTACTGCGTTTGCCGGCCAGAAACCAATAACCGCGTTTGCCTGCAACAATTTTTTTGATACAATTTCCTGCAATAAAACCTGCGCATCGTCGAACAGTTTTTTGGCTTCGGCACCAACAAAAGGATCGTTAAATATCTTCGGATAACTGCCGCGCAATTCCCAGGTATGGAAAAACGGCGTCCAATCAATATAAGGAAGCAAATTTTCCAGCGGAAAATCTTTGATTGTTTTTGTGCCGAGGAAAGTTGGTTTTGGGGCGATATCCCCATCCACACTAATTTGGAACTTTTGTGCCGATGCTTCTTTTATCGGCATAAATTTCTTGTCGGTGCGTTTGTTTAAATGTGCTTCCCGTGCTTTGGCGTATTCTTCTTTAATGCCGCTGATGTATTCACTGCGCTTTTCTTTGTTCATCAAACTGCTGCAAACGGTTACACTTCGCGAAGCATCCAAAACGTGGATGGCCGGGCCGGAATAATTCGGATCAATTTTAACCGCCGCATGAATACGGGAAGTGGTTGCGCCGCCAACAATCAGCGGAATGGTTAAACCTTCGCGTTCCATTTCTTTGGCAAAATGCACCATTTCGTCCAGCGAAGGCGTAATCAGTCCGCTCAGTCCGATAATATCTACTTTTTGCTTTTTGGCTTCTTCCAAGATGCGTTGCGCCGGAACCATCACGCCCAAATCAATCACTTCAAAATTATTACAGGCCAAAACTACGCCAACGATGTTTTTGCCGATGTCGTGCACGTCGCCTTTTACCGTAGCCATTAATACTTTGCCGGCATTTTTGCGCTCATCGCCTACACCTTCTCCGGAAGAAATAACACGTGCTTTTTCTGCTTCAATAAAAGGCAGCAAATAAGCAACCGCTTTTTTCATCACGCGGGCAGATTTTACCACCTGCGGCAAAAACATTTTTCCGGCGCCAAACAAATCGCCAACGATGTTCATGCCATTCATTAACGGCCCTTCAATCACTTCCAACGGTTTATCGGCTTGCTGGCGTGCTTCTTCCACATCGGCATCCAAATATTCGATGATGCCTTTTACCAAAGCGTGCGAAAGGCGTTCTTCTACCGGAGCTTTGCGCCATTCTTCATCGCGCACTATTTCTTTTCCTTTGCTTTTTACTTTATCGGCAAATTCCACCAATCTTTCTGTCGCATCGGGTCTTCGGTTCAGCAATACATCTTCTACCAGCTCCAATAAATCTTTCGGAATTTGCTCGTAAACTTCCAGCATTCCCGCGTTTACAATGCCCATGTCCATTCCGGCTTGGATGGCATGGTAAAGGAAAGCTGAGTGCATCGCTTCGCGGACTACGTTATTTCCCCGGAAAGAAAACGAAATGTTGCTTACACCACCGCTGACTTTAGCCATTGGCAGGTTTTGTTTGATCCAGCGCGTGGCATTGATAAAATCAACCGCATAATTATTATGCTCTTCCAAACCGGTTGCAACAGTTAAAATGTTTGGGTCGAAGATGATGTCCTGCGGCGGAAAACCTAATTCATTAACTAAAATGTTATAGCTTCTTTTACAGATCTCAATTCGGCGTTCGTAATTATCTGCCTGGCCGTTTTCATCAAAAGCCATCACTACGGCAGCGGCACCGTAATTCATAATCTTTTGTGCGTATTCTTTGAACTTTTCTTCGCCTTCTTTTAACGAGATGGAGTTGACAATGCCTTTTCCCTGCAAACATTTTAATCCGGCTTCAATCACAGTCCATTTAGATGAATCCACCATGATCGGCAGTTTAGAAATATCCGGTTCCGAAGCAACGAGGTTCAAAAATTTCACCATCACAGCTTCCGAATCAATCATGCCTTCATCCATGTTGATATCTATCACCTGCGCGCCGCCTTCCACCTGCTGGCGGGCAACGGTTAAAGCTTCTTCATAATTCTCCGCTAAAATCAGTTTAGAGAATTTGGGCGAACCGGTGATGTTGGTCCGTTCGCCAACGTTTACAAAAATACTTTCAGGCGTTATCGTAACCGCTTCCAAACCGCTTAAACGCATAAATGGTTCGATAACTGGTTTTTGCCGCGGCGGATATTTCGCTGCTTTTTCGGCAATACATTTAATGTGATCCGGCGTGGTTCCACAGCAACCGCCAACAATATTAACAAAGCCGGATTGTAAAAAATCTTCCACCAAATGTGCCGTTTCGTGCGGAACTTCATCATAAGCGCCAAACTCGTTGGGCAAACCGGCGTTTGGATAAGCCGAAATATAAACATCTGCTTTTTGTGAAAGCTCTTCCAAATGCGGCCGCATATCTTTTGCGCCAAGTGCGCAATTTAAACCGACAGAAAGCAAATTGGCATGGCGTATGGAATTCCAGAAAGCTTCCACCGTTTGCCCGGAAAGTGTGCGGCCGGAAGCATCCGTAATCGTCCCTGAAATCATGATAGGCAATTTTATGCCGGTAAAAGAAGCATAGCGGTTAATGGCAAACAAAGCAGCTTTGGCGTTGAGCGTATCGAAAATGGTTTCTACCAAAAGCACATCCGAACCGCCATCTACCAAACCGCGCACCTGTTCGTAATAAGCTTCGGCAAGGTCATCAAAAGTTACGGCACGAAAACCCGGGTCGTTAACATCGGGCGAAAGCGAAGCCGTACGATTGGTCGGGCCAATAGCGCCGGCAACAAAACGAGGTTTTTCGGGATTTTTTTTGATGTATTCATCTGCAACTTCGCGTGCTATTTTTGCACCCTCAAAACTCAGTTCATAAGCTAATTCTTCCAAGTGGTAATCGGCCAAAGAAATACGTTGCGTGCTGAACGTATTGGTTTCGATAATATCTGCACCCGCATCTAAATATTCGGCATGGATAGCTTTGATAATATCCGGGCGCGTGATGTTTAGCAAATCATTGTTGCCTTTTAAATCAGAATGATGGTTGCGGAAACGTTCTCCGCGGAAATCTTTCTCTTCCAACTGGTAACGCTGGATCATGGTGCCCATTGCGCCGTCAATAATCAGGATGCGTTTTTGTAATTCTTGTTCGATATTCATGGGTTGTTGGTTGCGGGTTGCCAGTTGTCGGTTTAAACCGGCAACTCACAACTGGAAACTTAAAAAGCTTATCTCGAAATTCGGTCCTGGGTTCCTCTTTCGCTTATCTGTCTCCAACCGAAAAGTTTGGGTTTGAGTAGAATGTAGCACCTTGTAAGTACAGGTTGCCAAGACATCGCAGGGTCTAATCCCTCCGTCTTTCTCCATAAGCAGCGCAAAGTTGCACAATAAAGCGGTAATTTTCAAACAGCAAGGTGCAATAAAAAAGCCCTGTCGTTTTTTGGCGACAGAGCTTTTTAGGTGGTAAAAACAGTATCTTACCTTCTTCTACCGCCAAAAACACGCAGCAGCATCAGGAAAAGGTTGATAAAATCTAAGTATAAAGTTAAAGCGCCCATAATGGCCATTTTACCGGCAGAGGCAGTTCCGTATTCAATTCCTTCGCCAATCCGTTTTAAGCGTTGTACATCATAAGCCGTTAAGCCTACAAAAACAGCCACACCAATGTAACTGATGATGTATTCCATTTGCTGGCTGTGCATAAAGAAATTGACAATGGAAGCAATGATGATACCGAACAAACCCATAATCATCAGGGAACCAAATTTGGTTAAATCGGTATTGGTTGTGTAACCTGCAACAGCCATCACCCCAAAAACCAAGGATGTAACCAAAAACACGTTGCCAATTAAAGCAGAGGTATAAACCAAAAAGATAAAGCTTAAACTGATGCCAAATAATGCTGAAAAAGCAATGAATAAAAGCAGCAGTACGGGATAAGATAATTTATTAATTCCGAAAGACATAACCAGTACAAAAGCCAGCGGTGCAAAAACTACAATCGTTCCAAAAGTTGTACGTGATTGGGTTTCAGTATTAAAAAGCGTTTGCAGCAAAGCCGGATCATGAGAGAAAAAATAAGCGCATAAAGCAGAAATCCCCAGTGCGACAAACATCCACATAAACACATTCGCCATAAATTTGCGCGTGGTGTCTTGTGTTCCGCTTAGTTGGATCACATTTTTATAATCGTAATTCGTTTTTTGAGTTTCCATTTATTTTTTTGTTTGAATGTTAGACTGTTTTTACAAGGAAAAGTTTGATTTAATTTAATCGTTTTTGCAGTTGGTCTTCAACTTTTTGAAAGAGTTGTACCGGTTTTAAAGCGCGCCAGTTGATGTTTTCCAGGCCGCCGCCAAAGTTAATATAATAGTCTATGTTGCTTTGTTTAAATTCTTCCAGCACGTGTTCCCGAAAGTTGATGCCGGCAACCCAACCGTCTTCCACTTCCTGGAACCATTCTTCGTAATACGAATCATCCGAAGTGTGGAAATTCAATACGTTTTCGCCGATCAGGATAAAATGGTTGATGCCTTCGTCCATCATCAGTTCCAAAATTTCGCGCTTCAACAACATAATGTCGTTATCAATCGCATCGTTCCATTCGCCAATCAATTCGATGATGGTAAAGCCCAGATCGTAATCCGCATAAAGCACTTTTAAATACAACGTGTTGGAGCCGAAAGAATCCCACTGCGGGTGCAGCAGGTAGTTGTACACCTGTTTGTCAAACTCAAATTCGTTGTATTGGGTTTCGTAAAACGGCGAACGTTCATCCTCCGATGCCACATAATCATCGCGCCATTTATAATAAGGTTCAATTTCGTGCATATTCTGTTTCCTGATAAAAACCAGGCTTACTTAATTTTTATGGGTAAAAGAAGCATGTGCCACGGCGTTACGAACGCTTCCGTATTCTTTTAATAATGCTGATGCTTTTGTTTCGTCCAGTCCGGTTTCTGCCACCACCATTCTAATGGCGCGGTCAATTAGTTTATCGTTTGATAACTGCATATCTACCATTTTGTTGCCTTTTACGCGGCCTAACTGAATCATGACAGAAGTGGTGAGCATGTTTAGTGCCAGCTTTTGTGCCGTGCCTGCTTTCATTCGCGTTGAGCCGGTCAAAAATTCCGGGCCGGTTACAATTTCTACCGGAAACTTTGCTTCGGCAGCTACTTTGCTTCCGGCGTTGCAAACGATACAGCCCGTTGTTACGCCTTCCTGATTGGCTTTTTGCAAACCACCGATGACATAAGGCGTAGAACCGGAAGCGGCAATCCCAATCAAAACATCCTGATTATTAATTTGATATTCCTGCAAATCTTTCCAGGCTTGTTTGGCATCGTCTTCGGCAAATTCCACTGCTTTTCGGATGGCCGTATCGCCACCGGCAATAATCCCAACCACCCAATCAAACGGAACGCCGAAAGTTGGCGGACATTCCGAAGCATCAACCACGCCCAAACGACCGCTTGTACCGGCACCAATGTAAAACAACCTTCCGCCATCACGCATTTTTTCGGCGGTTGCCCCGGCCAGTTTTTCAATTTGCGGGATGGCTTTTTCAACCGCATCAGGCACCGTTTTATCTTCTTTATTGATGCTTTCCAGGATTTCGCGCAGCGGCATTTGCTCCAAATGGTTGTAGGCTGAGTCTTTTTCGGTGGTTCTTTGTTCCATGCAGCAATGCTTCTTTTATCATGCAAAAATCAGTAAAAATGTGCAGATTTAGGAAAGGATGGCCGTTGATTTATTAGGTTAATGTAGAGACGTTTCATGAAACGTCTTCGACTGAAGGGAGAAATCTTCTTTAAAGCGAAAGGTTTTATATGCTTCTTTTATCGGCTAAAAATCATTGTCTTTTGAAAGAAGATTTCTCCCTTCGGCCGAAATGACAGCGCACTTAAAAAATACCGATAAAAGAAGCATCAACAATTACTTCTGCCTAAAAAATATCTGAACCGGAACGCCTTCAAAATCGAAATTCTCGCGCAGCTTGTTTTCGATAAAACGTTTGTAAGGTTCTTTGATGTATTGCGGCAAATTGCAGAAAAACGCAAACATCGGCGACGTGCCTGCAATTTGTGTTATGTATTTAATTTTGACGAATTTCCCTTTTAGGGATGGCGGCGGAAAAGCTTCGATCAGCGGGAGCATTACGTCGTTTAATTTTGAAGTCGGGATTTTTTTCTTCCGGTTTTCAAAAACTTTGGTTGCTGCTTCTATCGCCTTAAAAATGCGCTGCTTCTCGGTAACCGAAGTAAAAACGATGGGAATATCCGTAAACGGCGCCAGTTTTTCTTTGATCTGCTCTTCGAAAACTTTTGTGGTTTTGTTGTTTTTTTCGATCAAATCCCATTTGTTTACCAAAACAACAATGCCTTTTTTGTTCTTTTCGGCCAGGTGAAAAATGTTCACGTCCTGGCTTTCCATGCCTTCCATCGCGTCAATCATCAGCATCACCACGTCCGCTTCTTCCAACGCTTTGATGGTCCGCATCACCGAATAGAACTCAATATTTTCGTGTACTTTGGTTT
>CAXTKQ010000095.1:0-747 GCA_964244955.1 uncultured Sphingobacteriaceae bacterium
CCAGTTAGAAGCTTCAAAATCCTGAAAAATGATACGGGCATCCTTAAACTGTTTTGGGTCGTCCGTCCACACATAATAATTTCTTTTGTCTGATCCTTTTGGCGCTTTCCGTGCCTTTTGGAACCAGGGGTGCTGATCGGAAGTATGGTTGATCACCAGCTCGGTTATTATTTTTAAGCCTCTTTTGTGGGCTTCTTTTAGCAGTTGTTTAAACTCTTTAATGTCGCCGTAAGAAGGGTTGATGTTGTAATAATCAGCAATATCATAGCCGTCATCTTTTAGCGGCGAAGGATAAAAAGGAAGCATCCAAATGGCCGTAATGCCGAGGTCTTGCAGGTAATCCAGCTTTTCCATCAGCCCTTTAAAATCACCGATGCCATCGCAGTTGCCATCGTTAAAAGCTTTGATATGCAGTTCGTAAATTACGGCATCTTTATACCAATGCAATTTATCGTCTAATACTGTTCTTTCTTCGGACATATTTTGGTTGTATATTGTATAAAAATTATTGTTGGACAAGGAATAGGTGGGCAGGCATTAAATAAGGGTTCAGTTGTACAAAGTTCCATTCGCCCTGCCAGGTGTAATTGTCGCCGCTCAATAAATCCTGCACCTGAAAAGGCTTGTCGTAATCTAAACCTATTTTTGATAAAGGCAGTTTTACCCGGGCACTTTGCGTATTGTGTACATCCAGGTTCACGGCAATAATTAATAAGTTATTGGTTTGCAAATCAAACTTTGTGTAAC
>CAXTKQ010000095.1:757-15533 GCA_964244955.1 uncultured Sphingobacteriaceae bacterium
GGTCGTTGGTGGTTTCGGCAAATTCAATGTTCCAGGTGCTTTGCAGTGCAGTGTTGTTTCTGCGGATATGGTTTAACCGCGTGATAATTTCGCCAATGCGTGTGTTTCTCTCCCAGTCCCAATGCTTGATCTCGTATTTTTCATTGTCAATGTATTCTTCTTTTGCGCCGTGCGGTTCGTTAATGCCAAACTCGTAAACAGGGCCGTACAAACCGTAGTTGGAAGATAACGTCCCGGCTAAAATCACGCGCATGATATGTGCGTTTTCTCCGCCCTGGATTAAAGCAGGAGGCAAAATATCAGGCGTGTTGGGCCAAAAGTTGGGGCGGAAATAATAGCGCATGTCTGTTTTGGTCAGCTCCGTTATGTATTCCTCAATTTCCTGCTTGGTATTGCGCCAGGTAAAATAGGTGTAAGATTGGTTGAAACCGATCTTCGCCAACCGTTCCATCACGCGCGGACGGGTGAAGGCTTCGGCCAGGAAAATAACCTCGGGATGTTGTTTGCGCACTTCGCCGATCATCCATTCCCAAAAATGAAAAGCTTTGGTATGCGGGTTATCAATCCTGAAAATACGGATTCCTTCATCAACCCAAAAATCAATTACGCTTTTCAGTTCCTGCCACAGGTTTTGCCAGTCGTCGGTTTCAAAATTAAAAGGCAAAATGTCCTCGTATTTTTTGGGCGGGTTTTCGGCGTACTGCACCGTTCCGTCGGGCCGCCACTTAAACCATTGCGGGTGTTGTTTTACATAAGGATGGTCAGGTGCGCACTGGTAGGCAATATCCATCGCAATCTCGATGCTTCTTTTACCGGCCTCTTTTATGAGTGTCCTAAAATCACGTACCGTTCCCAGTTGCGGATGGATGGCTTTGTGGCCGCCTTTTCGGTTGCCGATTGCCCAAGGCGATCCGGGGTCGTCTGGCCCGGCGGTTAACGAATTGTTTTTGCCTTTTCTGTTTTTCTCGCCAATTGGATGGATCGGCGGAAAGTACAGCACATCAAAACCCATTTTTTGCACGCGCGGCAGCAGTTGGATGACATCTCGAAAAGTGCCATGTTTGCCTGCTTCCGCAGCAGCCGAACGCGGAAAAAGTTCGTACCAGGTGCTGTAAGCTGCTTTTTTCCGTTCTACCTCAATTTTGTAAACGGTTGGATAAACGGTGATCAAATCTTCGTGCCGAAACTGGTACATAACTTTGGCAACTTCCTCACTCAAAGCCAAAACTACGCTTTGTGCCGGGCTTTCTGTTTGTTTTAATTGCGCTGCCCAGGCCAAAAGTTCCGCTTTGTTGGTTTCGTTTCCGGCTGCCGCCTGTTCCAATAATTGAACGCCGATTTGCAGTTCGACCGAAATATCCTGGCCGGCCTCGTACTTCTTTTGCAGGCCTTTTTTCCAGGTGGTGTAATGGTCTTCCCAGGCTTTTACCTGAAATTCGTAAAAGCCCAGTTGTTCTGCTTTAAATTCCGTTTCCCAATGGTCGTTGTTGATCAATTTCATCGGAAGCTCTTTCCACAACGCCTCGGATGTAGGTTTGATAAAAATGCTTGCGGCAACCTCGTCATGCCCGTCGCCAAAAATAGCTGCCGATAAAGTAACCATTTCATCCAGCACAACCCTGGACGGAAATTTTCCTTCTTCAACTTTTGGAAATACGTTGGTGATGATAACCCTTTGTCTGCCGCCTGAATGGATCATTGATGTATGTTGTTGGTTTTTAAGATTTAATTTGATTGGTGCTTCTTTTATCGTGCAAAAATCAGTGAAGTATCCGGCTTTTGTAAACACCAAACCGAATACCAATTTTTATGTGCTAAAAGAAGCATTGTTGTTGGCCCTGTACTTATCAAAGGCCAAATATAAATTTAAACTCTAACCATTGGTAGGTTTAAAAAGTTTAACCGGCGGCCAAAAAAATGGCCGGGGAAACGATTTGGGCGAAAAAGAACAACCAACCCAAAGCTGTTTTTAGAAAAATGGTTTACAACTCAAAACCAAAAACCGGGAGGTAAACAACAGCAAATCAGTACAATTAAAAATATATTTAACAAATGATTAACTTTTTTTATCAGTTGCCGTAAAAGAAGCAGGTTAAGGTAGATTAATTTCTAATTAGGATATTTTTAAGGTAAACGGCACCATAAAGACAATTTTTTATGCAAAACTTTTTCACCAATTTTTTATGGGTAAAAGAAGCATCAACAGTTTCTTATCAAAGCACAAATGGTGTTTCTGTTTCTTTAATTTAAAATTAACCTGTTGTTTTAATTTTCCAAAAAATGATAATTTAATTTACTTTTGAAAAAATTTGTATTCTGTATTGGAGTGGTGCAACCCATGCTCTAATCGTTTAAATGTATGAACAAAGCTACTTTTCTTGTTTTTTTACTTTCTGTTTTTATCAGTTTTTGTGCGGTAAAAACAGCATCGGCACAAACCAACCTGGATAATATTTCTACCATTAATGTAGATAACCTTAGCGACAAGGATCTTCGACAGCTATTGCAACGGGCGCAAAATGAGAGTATTAGCGATACCGAGTTGTTGCAGCAGGCGCAGGCCAGGGGAATGGCTAACGGGCAACTTCAAAAACTACAGGCCAGGATCGTCCAAATCAGAAAAAGCAGTACGGCGGGCAACAGTTTGTCGGATACGATACTTGCCGGCAAAAGAAATTTAAACTACAAGCCAGAAATTATAGATACCACAAACCGGGTTGACCTTTTTGCAGATTTAAAACCTAAAATATTTGGCGCCGACCTTTTTAAAGGCAAAAACAACTCTTTTGAGCCTAACCTTAAACTGGCAACCCCGGTAAATTATATCATCGGGCCTGATGACCAGCTTAACATCAACGTTTACGGTAATTCATTGGTAAACTGGCGGTTAGATGTTTCTCCCGAAGGCAATATTAATATTCCCGGCATTGGTATTATAAATGTGGCCGGTAAGACGATTGAAACGGCTACAGCAATGATTAAAGCTAAACTGGCGGCAAACAACTATGCCATTGGTCGTGGAACAAACGTGCAGGTGAGTTTGGGCAATATCCGCAGCATTAAAGTCATCATGATCGGGCAGTTGGAAAGGCCGGGCACTTACACTTTGCCTTCGCTGGCCACTGTTTTTAATGCCTTGTATGCAGCAGGCGGCCCAAGCGAAACGGGAAGTTTCAGGCAGATTGAAGTGATCAGAAACAACCGGATCATCAGGATATTGGATATGTATGATTTTTTGGTGAAGGGCAACCAAAAAGACAACATTGCCTTGCGCGACCAGGACGTGATCCGCGTGCCTACTTACCGCACAAGGGTAGAATTGCTTGGACAGGTTAAAATTCCGGCCTTGTTTGAAGTTTTGCCAGGCGAGAGCTTTCAAACTGTTTTAAATTTTGCCGGAGGATTTACCGATAGCGCTTATGTATCCAGGATAAAAATTTCGCAGGTGAGCGGCCAACAGCGTAAATTGACAGACCTGGTAGAAGCCGATTATTCAAATTATATGCCTTTGCGTGGCGATGTATATTATATAGAATCTGTGTTGAACCGTTTTGTAAACCGGGTTGTAATCAATGGAGCTGTTTTTCGCCCGGGCGAATACGAACTGCAAAACGGGTTGACTTTGGGCCAATTGATTGAAAAAGCAGCCGGTTTGCGGGAAGACGCTTTTACAGAACGCGGTACGATCACCAGGTTAAAACCCGATAACAGTACGGAGTTGATTTCTTTCAGCGTAAAAGATGTGCTAAACAAAGCAGTAACCATCCCACTGCAAAGGGAAGACGTGGTTTTTATTTCTTCTATTTTTGATCTGCGCAATAAATACCAAGTTACGATCAATGGGTCGGTAAGAAAGCCGGGCACCATTGATTACGCACAAAACATGAAATTGGAAGACCTGATTTTGTATGCCGGTGGTTTTGCAGAAGGGGCCAGCCCGAAACGGATTGAAGTGGCCCGAAGGGTGTACAACGCTGACCCGGAATCAAAAAACAGTAAAGTTGCACAGGTTTTTAGTGTCAATGTGGATAGCCAGCTCAAGCTTGCCGGTGTTGATTTTGTGCTGCAGCCTTTTGATATAGTTTCGGTGTACAGCCTTCCGGGGTTTGAAAAACAAAGGACCGTAAGGGTAGAAGGCGAGGTGCTGTATCCGGGATCCTACACCATTCAAACCAAAGACGAAAAAATCTCTGATTTGGTTAGGCGTGCCGGTGGTTTAACTGTCTCGGCCGATGTACAAGGCGGTTCCTTAAAAAGGAATAACATTGCTATTTTAGGTGTTGATAAAAATAAAACTGATACCACGGCTTTAAGATTGGAAAGGAATGAGCAAGTGAGCCGTTTAAGAAGGACCAACAGGGGCGATACAACGAATACCAATAATTTGCAGCCCCGCAACAATTATGTAGGTATCAACCTGAAGAAAATAATAGAAAAACCAGGTACAAAGATAGATTTGATACTGGAAGATGGCGATGTTTTACGGGTGCCAAAAGAACAGCAGGTTGTACGTGTAAACGGCGAAGTGCTTTATCCGAGTGCCGTGGTTTACAGCAAATCAAAATCGTTTAAGTCATATGTTTATAATGCGGGTGGTTTTTCGTCCAATGCCTTAAAAAGCGCTGCTTACGTAGTTTATCCAAACGGAACGGTAAAAGGGACGAAGAAAATCCTTTTCTTTAACAATCACCCAAGTATAAGGCCCGGAAGCGAAATTTTTGTTCCGAACAAACCTAAAAACCCGGTGAACGCCATTCAAACAATTTTAGGGCTGACCACAGGTTTAGCTTCATTAGGCGCTATTATTTTAGGGATAATAAGTGTTACCAAATAGATTATTGGTGTGCGAAAGTAACAAGGGTGGTTTATAAGATACTAAATGGAAAAAAACAGCATTTCTGATTCTGAAGAAATATCTTTAAAAGAACTCGTTTTAAAAGTAAAGTCTGCAATTGCTTATTTAAAAAGCAAATGGGTTTTAATTACGGCATGCGGTCTTATAGGTGCTTTATTAGGTCTGGCATATTCTTTCTACCGAAAACCGCTTTATATTGCAACCAGCACTTTTGTTTTAGAGGATAGTAAAGGCGGAGGCGGTTTAGGCCAATATGCCGGTTTGGCATCGTTGGCAGGGATAGATATCGGCGGAGGGGCAGGCGGGATATTTCAAGGCGATAATATTATTGAATTGTACCGCTCTCGGGTGATGTTGGAGAAAACACTGTTAAGCCCAGTGGTCATCGGGGGCAAAAAGCAGTTGCTGATTGACCGTTACATCAATTTTAATAAACTGCGCGACAAATGGAAAGAGAAAGACCATATTTCTTCCATCAGTTTTTATGGAGACCCTGACAAATTTAACCGCAAGCAGGACAGTATCATTTCGGATTTGGTTGGGCTTTTTAGGACTAAAATTTTGGGCGTTGATAAGATTGATAAAAAACTGAACATTTTAAAAGTAGATATTGCTACCGATGATGAGCTTTTTTCCAAGGAGTTTAACAACAAATTGGTAGAAACGGTAAACAATTTTTATACCGAAACCAAAACGAAGAAAAGTTCGCAAAATGTAATGATCCTGCAAAAACAGGCTGATAGTGTAAAACGGGTTTTAAATTCTTCCATCGGTGGTGTAGCTTCGGCTATTGATGCCGCACCCAATGCCAACCCTGCTTTGCTTACCTTACGTGTGCCTTCTCAACGGCGACAAGTTGATGTACAGGCTAATTCTGCCATATATGGGGAGATTGTGAGAAATTTAGAAGTTTCTAAAATTTCATTACGGCAGGAAACACCTTTAATCCAAGTGATCGACAGGCCGGTATTGCCTCTGTTTGTAAGTAGTTTAGGCAAATTAAAAGGGATTTTAGTGGGTGGGTTTTTAGGCGTTTTTTTAATCACCCTGATCCTTTCTGTTCGTAAAATTTTTACCGCAATCCTTAATTGACAGGTATAATATGAAACATTATACGCTTAAAGTTATAGGGTTGCGTAAAGAAACAGCGGATACACTAACCGTAGTGTTTAAACAGCCGGGGTTAAAAAAAATAAAATATCAGGCTGGCCAGTACCTAACCCTGATCTTTCATATCAATGGCCGCAGGTATATCCGGCCTTATTCGTTTTCCTCTGCCCCGGCAGTTGATCAGGATTTGGAGGTTACGGTAAAGCAGGTTCCGGGTGGCATCGTTTCAAACCATATTGCCGACCGGTTAAAAACAGGTGATCTGGTGGAAGTAATGGAACCGATGGGAAATTTCGTCCTAAACCCCGATTCAATAACAACTGATACGCATATTGTGCTTTGGGGCGCAGGAAGCGGGATAACGCCACTTTTTTCTATCCTAAAAGAAGCATTGTCTAAAAATACAGGCAAGCAGGTTACGCTGGTTTACGGCAACCGCAGTTTGGAAAGTGTGATTTTTAAGGATAAAATTATGGCACTAAAAACAGTATATCCAAATTTTACTTCCTGGGATTTTCATACTAAACTTGCTATCAGCGAGGTTAATCCAACTATTATTGAAGGACGAATTGATCCCGCAAAAGTGCTTTCGGTAATGCAGGCAGAAGGGGATTTAAACCAAACTTTGCATTACATCTGCGGCCCGGTAGGATTAAAAGAGTCGGTAAAAACAGCATTGCTGGGGTTAGGTGTAAGTAATCAAAGTATCCTGACAGAAGATTTTGAGATTGTAAGAGACCCGGTTGCGTTTGAAAATATCAATACAAGGATGGTAACGGTGATTAAAGACGGTGTAAAAGCTTTGGTTGAAGTAGTTAAAGGCAAAAGTATTTTAGAAGCCGGACTGGATGCCATGCTCGATTTATCTTACTCCTGCCAGACCGGAAGTTGCCTGGTTTGCAAAGCCGTACTTTTAAAAGGTGAGGTTAAAATGATTGGGCCTACAACCAGGCCGCAAGGGTTGAATGCTGATGAATGTCTTTTGTGTTGTAGTTTTCCTTTAGTGGACAACGTAGAAGTTGCTGTTGCGTAAAAAAATATAAAGAATACTGCATGAAAGTTGTGTTGCTTGCTGGTGGTTTAGGTACCAGGTTATCCGAAGAAACGGTTTTAAAGCCGAAACCGATGGTCGAAATTGGCGGTATGCCGATACTTTGGCACATCATGAAAATTTATTCTGCCCATGGTTTTAATGATTTTATCATTTGCCTGGGCTACAAAGGTTACGTGGTGAAAGAATACTTTGCCAATTATTTTCTGCATCAATCTGACGTTACTATTGATTTGGCAAAAAATTCCATGGAAGTGCACGATTCTCAGGCTGAACCTTGGAAAATAACTTTGGTAGATACCGGAAACGAATCTATGACTGGTGGGCGGATCAAAAGGATCCAACAACATACCGAAAACAAACCTTTTATGCTGACTTATGGTGATGGCGTTTCTGATGTCAACATTACCGAATTGTTAAAATTCCATCAAATCAACGGAAAATATTGCACCGTAACCGCCGTGCAACCGTCAGGCAGGTTTGGTGCGATAAACATGGATGCAACTAACCAGGTACAATCATTTATGGAAAAACCAAAAGGCGATGGTGCCTGGATTAATGGTGGTTTTTTTGTGTGCCAACCGGAAATATTTAACTATATTAAAGATGGCGATAGCACCATTTGGGAACGCGAACCGATGGAAACGATTGCAGAAGAAGGCCATATGGTGGCTTTTAAGCACGATAAATTTTGGAAGCCGATGGATACCTTGCGTGATAAGCACGAATTAGAGGAAGAGTGGAACCAGGGAAATGCCCGTTGGAAAATCTGGTAATATGCTGAAACAGTTACAAGAAATATATCAGGGGAAAAAAGTTTTTTTAACAGGGCATACCGGGTTTAAAGGTAGCTGGCTGTTAAAAATCCTGTCCATGCTTGGGGCCGAGGTGAGAGGTTATGCCCTAGCGCCCCAGCATCCTTTTGATTTGTATCCTGTTTTAAATGGCGATACTTTATGTGATTCTGTAATTGCCGACCTTCGCGAAAAAGTAGTGCTAAAAGAAGCATTGGTTGATTTCCGGCCCGACTTTGTTTTTCATCTGGCGGCCCAGCCTTTGGTACGGCTGTCTTATGAAATCCCGGCAGAAACTTTCGAAGTAAATGCAATTGGCACCGCTAACTTACTTGATGCCATCCGTAATTTGGATAAACCTTGCCAGGTTGTGTTGATTACAACAGATAAGGTTTACCATAACAACGAATGGCTTTATCCTTATCGGGAAACAGACCGTTTAGGCGGGTACGACCCTTACAGCGCCAGTAAAGCAGCGGCTGAAATTGTAATTAATTCTTATCGAAACTGTTTTTTCAACATCAACCAATATCCCGAACATCAAAAAGCGATAGCTGTTGTACGCGCCGGCAATGTTATTGGTGGCGGCGATTGGGCAAAAGACAGGTTAATACCCGACATCGTAAAGGCGCTTTCAAAAAAAGAGGTTATCCAAATACGAAACCCAAGTTCGATCAGGCCATGGCAGCACGTTCTGGAACCTTTGATCGGTTATTTGATATTAGGGGGCAAACTTGTAGCAGAACCTCGTTTACATGCCCAGGCTTACAACTTTGGGCCCGAAAGCCAGGATGCACTACCGGTTTTTGAAATGGTTAATACAGCCATTAAATGTTGGGGCGAGGGAAGTTATGAGACCGTGAAAACTTTAGCCGAACCGCACGAAGCAGCTTTGTTAAAGCTGGACATTAGCAAGGCAATTGCAGAATTAAATTGGAAGCCTAAGTTAAATGCTTTCCAGGCGATCGAAAAAACGATAACATGGTACAAACATTATTTAGATGATGCACAGGGTATAATAGCTTTTACAGAAAAACAAATTAAAGACTTTATAGAAAATTAGCCGGTAAAAGAAGCATCACGATGATAACCTATTAAAAAATTCTACTTTATGGATTACAGTAATTACGATATAGCTACTATTAAACAGCGGGTCGAAAAAGCAACAAAGAAAACGATCATTCCGGGCGAAAACTACATACCTGTAACAGGCAAGGTTTTAGACGAAGAAGATATATTGATGGGCGTTGATGCCGCTTTGGACGGTTGGCTAACTGCGGGCCGCTTTGCCAATCAATTCGAAAGCAACTTTGCAGCTTATTTTAAAGCGCCAAAATGCTTGTTGGTCAATTCCGGGTCTTCGGCAAACTTGGTTGCTTTTTATGCCTTAACATCTCCAAAATTAGGTGCGCGGCAAATAAAGCCCGGAGATGAGGTCATTACAGTTGCGGCCGGTTTTCCAACCACCATCAACCCAATGATCCAATACGGTGCCATACCGGTTTTTGTTGATGTAGATATACCTACGCACAACGTAAAAGCGGAGTTGATAGAAGCCGCGGTATCGCCCAAAACAAAAGCAATTATGATTGCACATACATTGGGTAATCCTTTTAATTTGGATGAAGTAATGCGTGTGGCAAAGCAGTATAACTTGTGGGTGGTGGAAGATGATTGCGATTCGTTGGGTGCAACTTACAACAGTAAAAAAACCGGGACATTTGGGGATATTTCTACTTTTTCTTTTTATCCTGCCCACCATATTACCATGGGCGAAGGCGGGGCAGTTATAATAAACAACCCGGAACTTGCAAAAATTGCTGAAAGCTTTAGGGATTGGGGACGGGATTGTTATTGTGAACCGGGAAAAGACAACACTTGCGGTTGTCGTTTTTCCCAGCAATTAGGGACTCTGCCTTACGGTTACGACCATAAATACACCTATTCGCATATTGGTTTTAATTTAAAAGTAACGGATATGCAGGCTGCCATCGGGGTATCACAATTTAAGAAAATCGAAACTTTTATTGCCAAAAGAAGGGAAAATTTTGCCTTGCTTTATGAAAGGATGAAAGAATTTGAAGATGTGTTTATCCTTCCGCAAGCCACGCCAAACAGCAACCCTTCCTGGTTTGGGTTCTTGTTGACTTTGCGCGATGGTGATGCGGCCGATAGGCACATGCTGGTACAACATTTGGAAGAAAAAAAGATTGGCACAAGGTTATTGTTTGGCGGCAATTTGTTGCGTCAACCTGCTTATGCCAATATTAACCACCGCGTTGTTGGAAGCTTGGAAAATACAGACACCATTATGAACCAATCATTTTGGTTAGGTGTTTGGCCGGGATTGAATGAAGGGCATTATAATTATATACATTCAATTATAAAATCTTATATCCAAAGTTAAAATGTTACATGGAAATGGTTGAGATAAATTATCTATAAAAGCTTGTGTAATTTATACATCAATAATGGTAATGCTTTTTTTACCCTAATAAAATAAGTATTTGTATTTATCTTTTTGAAAAGAACAAAGAAAATTTATAGATTTTTATGGCATAAAAGAAGCATGAAAAATAGATTGAATAAAATTTAAATGTACTTTGAAACCTTTCACATAATTGCATTTTTTAAATATTTAATAATTGTTGTATGAAATAAGATCAAATTATTTAGGCTTTTATGGGTAAAATTTTTTTTAAAAAAAAAGTATTAATAACAGGAGGAACAGGTTATTTAGGGAGTAATATCATTAATTCTTTAAAAGACAAATACGAATTTGTATTGTTAAAAAGAAAGACTTCAAACCTAAGCCGTGTTTTAAGTATAAACGAGTTTCAAGCCTATGATATTGAAGATTTCAATTTAGAAATACTTAACGAATTAAAAATTGATGTTTTATTACATTGTGCTACGCATTACGGAAGAAAAGACATTGACTCCGTTAACACAATTGAATCTAACTTGTTGCTTCCATTGCGCCTTTTGTCTATATTTCGCAAAGCAGGCCAGGAAGTAAAATTTATTAACACTGATACCATACTTGATAAGCATATAAATGTTTACTCTTTATCAAAAAGTCAATTTAAAGAATGGATGCTTTTTTTTTCAAAAGATATCATATTTGTGAATATCCAATTAGAGCATTTTTACGGCCCTTTAGATGACAAGACTAAATTCGTGAGTTATTTATTTGATACATTTCTAAAAAGTGTTCCAAGTTTAGATCTTACAAAAGGAGAGCAAAAAAGGTATTTTACTTATATTGACGATATAGTTACGGCATTTGATATTATTTTAGAAAAAATAGACCAGTTTTCTAATGGTTTAACAGAATTTCAAGTTTCAAGTGATGAACCTATAAACCTGAAAACTTTTGTAAACCTGGTAAAGGAAATTTCTGGCAATACAGTAACTGAATTAAACTGGGGTAAAATACCTTATAGAGATGGAGAATTAATAGATTTTTTAGTCGAATCTTCAAAAATAAAGCAGTTGGGCTGGTTGCCTAATGTATCTTTAATTGAAGGCTTACAAAAAACATGTACGATAGATAAACTTAATTTATGAAATATTTTATAACAGGAGGATGTGGGTTCATAGGTTCAAATTTGGCAGCAGAGGTGCTTAAACGAGGTGATGAGTTGTTTTTATTTGATAATTTATATCGAAATGGGTCCGAACTCAACTTACAATGGCTGGAAACGTTAGGGAAATTTAAATTTTACCGTTCAGATATCCGTTCCTGTAATGATGTTGAATATGCAATAAAAGACTGTAAACCAGACGTAATATTTCATTTGGCCGGACAGGTAGCTATGACTACTTCACTCGATAATCCAAGATTTGATTTTGAAGTAAATGTTGTTGGGGGAAATAATGTACTTGAAGCAGTAAGAAAGTATTCGCCTGATACCATCGTTACTTACTCATCTACAAATAAAGTATATGGAGACTTGGAATGGATTGAATACGAAGAAACAGCGACACGATATGTAGCCAAAGGATATGAAAATGGTTTTGATGAAAAAATCCCTTTGGATTTTCAGTCACCTTATGGATGTTCAAAAGGGGCGACAGACCAATACATGCTTGATTATGCTAAGATGTTTGGGTTAAAAACAGTAGTGTTCAGGCATTCATCTGTATTTGGGGGCAGGCAATATGCAACAGCCGACCAGGGATGGATTGGCTGGTTTGTTAAACAAGCCTTAGACATAAAACAAGGTAAATCAAAAGAACCGTTTACAATATCAGGGACGGGCAAACAAGTAAGGGATGTGCTTTTTGCCAGTGATTTAGTTAATTGCTATTTTTCTGCTATTGCAAATATTGAAAATACGCAGGGAAAAGCTTTTAATATTGGCGGAGGTATAAAAAATAGTCTATCTCTTCTTGAATTGTTTAAAATATTTGAAAATGAACTGGATATTGAAATGAATTATACAATTTTACCAGTCAGGATAAGCGATCAGAAAGTATATATAGCGGACATTAATAAAGCTAAGGGAGTATTTGGTTGGGTGCCAGTTATAAATGCTAAAGAGGGACTTAAGAGTATGATAGACTGGGTTAATTCATCTTTAAGTTAATAGCGATAATGTCACTAACAGTAAAAGCAACTGAACTTTTTAAATCAAACAATGTTAAAAGTCAAGTAATACTTTCTTTCCTTTTAAAAGGAGTAAGTGTTTGCCTAAATCTGTTTGTGATCCCAATTACATTATCACTTTTAACTACAGAAAAATATGGGATATGGATTACACTTCAATCTGTTTTTTCTTGGATTGTACTTTTTGATATAGGGGTAGGAAATGGCTTAAGAAACAAACTTGCCGAATCTTTAGTAAAAAATGACTTGCTTGCCAGTAAAATATATATATCTACAGCCTATTTCATAATAGGTTTGATCGGACTGATAATGCTTGTACTTGCTATTTCCTCAGTTAGCTTTGTAAATTGGGTAAAATTGTTTAAAAGCAAGGTGTTGGATAATTCAGGATATATTAAGCTTATAATTATATCTTTATCATCCCTAATTGTATGTTTTGTTTTAGGGTTAATAAACCAAATATTTAATGCGCTTCAAAAAAATTGGCTTACCAATGTTATTAGTATAGTATCTAATTTATTATTTCTGTTCTTGGTAACTTATTTCCATACTGTTATACAAGGAGATTTAATTTTATTGGCTATTGTATATTGTTCGAGCTTAGTATTTTCATATTTATTTATAAGTGTATTTTTTTTTATTTTAAATCCAGCTATTGTTCCACATATAAATTACATTAAACGAAACAAGGTTAATGATATATTAAAATTGGGCGGAAGATTTTTCATAATTCAAATTGCCCTGCTATTAATTTTTTCAATTGATAATTTTTTAATTTTGCAGTTATTAGGAGCTTCAACAGTAACAGAATATAATATTGTTTATAGATTATTTTCAGTGTTTAATATTATTTTTGGAATAGTAATGGGACCTTTATGGTCTGCTTTTACTGTGGCTTACTTAAAAAGAGATACTACATGGATAAAAAGTATTTTACGGAAGTTACAATTAGCCTTAATTCCATTGGTTATTGCTTTAATGATTGTTTGTTTTTTTATTAATCAAATCTTAAACCTTTGGTTGCCTCATAATAAAATAATTACCCCTGAACCTTCATTAATTATATGTATGGCTTTTTTTGTTTTGATATCTTGTTGGAATAATATATATTCATACTACTTAAATGGAATAAGCGAAACAAAAATGCAAGTGAATACAGCTATAATTGGTGCTATCATAAATGTACCACTTGCTGTATTATTAGTGAAATATTTTCATATAGGCTTAACAGGAATTATTATTTCAATGATTACTAGCTTGAGCTTATTTAGTTTTTTAGGACCTATAGTAACTTACAGGACATTAAATGAAAGAAGCAATAGTGAAAATCGATGAATTAGTAAGTATAGTTATACCTGTTTATAACAGAGAAAGACTAATAACGGAAACTATTTGTTCTGCTACCAATCAAACACATAACAATATTGAAATTATCATTGTTGATAATAAAAGCACAGACAAAACTTGGAAAATAATTAATGAAGCTGCATTAAATGATCCTCGAATTAAAATATTTCAAAATGATACCAATATTGGGCCAGTTAAAAATTGGGGTAAATGTTTTGATTATGCAAAAGGGGATTATATAAAAATATTATGGTCTGATGATTTAATGGCAGATACATTTATAGCAGATGCAGTTTCTAAAATGGATAGTGAAACGGCTTTTGTAATTTCAGGCGTACAAACTTTTGATTCAGACACAAAAGAAGTATTATGGGTTTCAAGCTACCAGAATGATGAGGCTTATTCTACAACTAATTATCTAAACGACTTATTAATGTTTAACAATAAGGTTTTCCCTTCTTCGCCGGGCTGTGCTCTGTTTAGAGCAAGTGAATTAAAGAAAGCCTTTATTATAGATATACCTAATACAGATAATTTAGATTTTAAACGATTTGGTGCAGGTAACGACCTGTTACTGTTTCTGATACCTACTGTTAATTATAAAACAATTAAAGTATTGCCTTATGTTGGTTCTTTTTACCGAGAACATAAGCAATCTATATCAGTTTCGCACTCATCTGAATTAGCGCTTTATTATGAATGGAGTAAAAGTTTTTTCATTAATAATTATTTCCCTTCTATAGCAAATGAATATAAAGCAAAACTGTTTCTTAAAAAAAGCTTATCCTCTAAATTTAAAAACGTTTACAAAGCTTCGATAGGAAACGTTAATGTTTTGAACGTCATAAAAGCTTATTTTAAAAAATTAGGTTCCAGAGTTGAAAATGACTTCTTCAGATAAAGCACCTCTTTTGTCAATTATTACTATAGTTTACAATGGATCATTATTCTTAGAGAAAACAATTATTAGTGTATTGAATCAATCTTATAAAGATATAGAATACCTG
>CAXTKQ010000096.1:0-7452 GCA_964244955.1 uncultured Sphingobacteriaceae bacterium
TATTGCCGCTGTCGTAATTGACTTTTATAAAACCCAGGTTCAGGTTCACTTCGTTGCTGCGGTTGTGCGAATAAACAAAGGGCGGCCGGTTGTTGTCGGGCGGGCGGTTAAAATCATAACCATAATAAATCTCGGCATAACCACTGACGGTGAGTTTCCCGGATGTTTGCAGGCTGTCTTTCAGTTTGCCTTCTGTTACAGTTTTGTCTTGCAGTTTGCCTTCTTTTTTGGTGCTGTCTTGCAGTTTGCCTTCTTTTTGTGTGTTTTGTTGTGCCGATGCGACCAGGCACGGACACAAGGCAATGGCAAGGAGGATTATTTTTTTCACTTTATTGGATTTAAACTTTTGCGCTTGTCCGGATTTTTTATCAATCAGATCATGATGCTTCTTTTGCCCCATAAAATTTTGTGGCGTTATTGAGATGGCCAACCATAAAATTATGGGCATAAAAGAAGCATTATCAAATTTTAAATATATAAACAAACTCGAAGCTTAAAAACTATAGTTAGTTAAAAGCGTACGATCAGATCCATCGCTGCCGAATACTGGTCTTTTTTAGTGCCATTATCGTAAGGCGTAACACCATCTGCATAAGCACGTTCGTAACGAATTTCGGGGCGGATGCGGAAGTACGTGTTAAAGCTGTGCACAAAACCAATGGTATGGTCGGAGTACGAAGTAACGTAACCGGTACGGTTTCCCTGGCGGTCGTTTAAATAACCGTTGCGGATCGAGATATAATCTTTGCCCGAAAGTTTGACCTGAAAATAGTTGACTGCGCCAATTGCACTTGCCGTTCCCGGGATCGGTGTACCGGCGCCAACACCGGTATAAAAAGGCTGCGTCGGACCTTCAATCACAGTTCCGCCAACCAACGCATCTTTTTGCCAGATGTAGTAAGCTTCGGTCATCATGTGCAAAGTGTTGTTAAAGCGGTGGCCCCAGGTGGCAACCGCCATTTGCAGATCATCGTGGTTGTCTTTGTATTTTCCGGCACCCAAAGAGTTGATACCTGCGTAAACCGAGTTGTTGTTATTGTCAGAAACCCAGCGGGCCATCAGCAAACCATTCACACTAGCGGCATTGCTCCAAAGTGCCACATCGTTTCCACCGTGGATACCGGCTTCCAACTGCCAGTGCGCACCTAATTTAAAAGTAGCCTGCGCACCGCTAAACGTGTAAGGGTCAACCGTAAACATCAGCGAGTGTGTGTACAGGTAATTATCCGGTGCCCATTGTGCTTCGATGTCGGCAGGAGAAATAAAACGGCCAACTTTCAGCAACATCCCATCCGCAACTTTTGGGAAGTAAGCCAAAGCGTAAGCCTGCGTTGGGTCGTAACCGTATTTGTTGTTTTTGCCTAACAACTGATTACTGAAAATGCCTTTGGCAATGGTGTAACGGTAATCTGTACCGAAGATGTTATCTACCAAAAAGCCTAAAGAAATATGGTCTGTTTGTACAGTGTTGGGCTGGACTTCCATGCGAATGATCGCCTGGTCCAAAACAACTGAGTTTGGTACAATATCATAAGAAGTTGGCGCATTGGAATTTTTAGACGAGCTGATATTGCCACCGGCATCAATCCAGCCATAAATCCTAAACTTGGTTTTTTTCAGTCCGATTGCTTTTTGAAAAGGGTATAAAGGCGCAGTGGCATCTATTCCGATAAGCGGTGCGCCGTCCCATTCGCTGCTGGGGAACGGAGGCGAATCTAAAGGCGAAGGCAGTGATCTGGCAACCGTGTCTTTTTTTATTTCGGCAGTATTTTGGGCTTTAATTTGCAACGAAATAGCTGCAATAGTTACTATTGACAATAATAGTTTTTTCATTTTTTGTTAGATAGAAGATGTATAAGGGTGTTTATTTTTGAAGCGCATCCAGCGCAACATTCAATTTAAGTACGTTTACTTTTGCCGGGCCAAACAAGCCAAGCAACGGTTTTTCGATGTGTGCGGCAACCAGCGCGGCCACTTGTTGTTCGTTTAGTTTGCGGTTGGCAGCAACCCTTCTGATTTGGATTTGCGCCGCTTCCGGAGAAATGTCCGGGTCTAAACCACTTCCTGATGCCGTAACCAAATCAACCGGAATAGCGCTTTTCTTTAAATATGGGTGATATTTTAAAATGGTATCAATGCGGTTGCCCACATCTTTTAAATAATCCGGGTTGGAAGGGCCTTTGTTTGATCCGCCCGAACCGGCAGCATTGTAAGCAACTGCCGAAGGACGGCCCCAAAAGTATTGCGGCTTGTCAAACTTTTGGCCGATGTTGGCATAACCAACCACTTTTCCGTTTACGGTAATGGTTTCGCCGTTGCCTTGGCCTTTTGATAATTTGCCGATAAAGGCAACCAGCACGGGATAAATAACACAAAGCAAAACGGTAAGAACCAAGGTTAACCGGATGGCTTGAACAATATATTTTTTCATTTTTATAATTTTATAGGGGTAAAAGAAGCATGTGTGTTACAGCATTGTACCAATCAAAAGGTCTATTAATTTGATGCCGATAAAAGGGGCAACCACACCGCCGAAACCATAAATTAATAAGTTGCGGCGAAGCAAGGCACTGGCACCAATTGGTTTGTATTCCACGCCTTTTAAAGCCAGCGGGATCAGCAGCGGAATGATAAGCGCATTGAAAATTACGGCCGAAAGAATGGCAGATTCCGGGCTGTGCAAACGCATGATATTGATGCTTTGCAGCGCAGGAATGGAAGCAATAAACAAAGCCGGAACGATGGCAAAATACTTGGCCACATCATTGGCGATAGAAAAGGTGGTAAGCGTGCCGCGGGTAATCAGCAACTGCTTGCCAATTTCTACAATCTCGATCAGTTTGGTTGGGTCGTTGTCCAAATCCACCATGTTGCCTGCTTCTTTTGCAGCTTGTGTTCCGCTGTTCATCGCCACGCCAACATCTGCTTGCGCCAAAGCAGGTGCATCGTTGGTGCCGTCGCCCATCATGGCCACCAATTTTCCGCTGTTTTGCTCCTGTTTGATGTAGTGCATTTTATCTTCCGGTTTGGCTTCGGCAATAAAATCGTCCACACCGGCTTTTTCGGCAATAAATTTTGCCGTCAGCGGGTTGTCGCCCGTTACCATTACTGTTTTTATGCCCATTTTTCTCAGGCGTTCAAAACGTTCGGCAATCCCGGTTTTGATAATGTCCTGCAGTTCAACCGTTCCTAAAACCACTTCGTTTTGCGATACGACCAACGGCGTGCCTCCATTTTTTGAAACCATTTTTACACGTTCGGCCACATCTTCCGGATAAGCATTTCCGGCAGTAACGGTCAGGTTTCGGATGGAATCAGAAGCGCCTTTTCGGATACGTAAACCTTCGGGCGTGTTGATGCCGCTGGAACGGGTTTCGGCCGTAAATTTGATAAACTCGGAACCGGCAGGAACCTGCAACGAAATGCCCGGTTTGCCTTGTTGCGCCAGTTCGATAATAGATTTTCCTTCCGGCGTTTCATCTGCCAGGGAGGACAATACGGCGGCCTTTACCAGGTCATCTGCCGATACTTCTTTTACCGGCCAAAAATTGGTGGCTTTACGGTTGCCAATGGTGATGGTCCCGGTTTTATCCAGCAACAAAACATCAATATCGCCGGCCGTTTCTACCGCTTTTCCGGATTTGGTGATCACGTTGGCACGCAAAGCACGGTCCATCCCGGCAATACCAATGGCCGATAACAAACCGCCGATAGTTGTCGGGATCAAACAAACAAAAAGCGAAATCAACGCCGCAATGGTAATTGGCGTGTGGGCATAATCGGCAAAGGGTTTTAAGGTTACGCAAACAATGATAAAGATCAGCGTAAAACTGGCCAGCAAAATGGTCAGGGCAATTTCGTTTGGCGTTTTTTGGCGCGACGCACCTTCCACCAAAGCAATCATTTTATCTAAAAAGCTTTCGCCTGGTTCTGTGGTAACAATCACTTTGATCTTGTCGGATAAAACCATTGTTCCGCCGGTTACCGATGATTTATCGCCGCCTGCTTCGCGGATCATCGGTGCAGATTCTCCGGTAATGGCTGATTCATCAATCGTGGCCAAACCTTCGATAATCTCGCCGTCGGTTGGAATGGTGTCGCCGGTTTCGCAAACGAACACATCGCTTTTTTTTAACTGGCTGGAAGAAACAGAAGAAATGCTGCCATCTTCGCCGATTAATTTGGCCGGTGTTTCTTCGCGGGTTTTGCGCAGGCTGTCGGCTTGTGCTTTGCCGCGTGCTTCAGCAATGGCTTCGGCGAAATTGGCAAACAACACGGTTAAAAACAGCACCAGGAACACCACAAAGTTGTAGCCGAAAGAACCCTGGCCTTGGTGGCTGAAACTGTAGATGGTAACGTACAGCATGATAACTGTACCGATCTCAACCGTAAACATCACCGGGTTGCGGAGCATTACTTTGGGGTTGAGTTTGATGAACGACTCTTTTAGTGCAGTTTGCACCAAGGCCGGTTCAAATAATTTATTAGAAGCTTTCATTTTAATAGTTGTGGGTGAGGCTATTTAGGCATTGAAAAATACTCTGCCAGCGGGCCTAAAGCCAGTGCAGGGAAATAGGATAAAGCATTTAATACCATGATGACGGCAAACGTCATGAGGCCAAAAGTTACGGTATCAATTTTAAGCGTACCGGCAGATTCCGGCACATACTTCTTTTGTGCCAGTAAACCTGCGATGGCAACCGGGCCAATGATGGGCAGGAAGCGGCCCAACAGGATAACGATGCCTGCGGATACATTCCAGAAAACATTGTTGTCGCCCAAACCTTCAAAGCCCGAACCATTGTTGGCATTGGAGGAGGTATATTGGTACAGCATTTCGGAGAAGCCATGATAGCCCGGGTTGTTCAGCCAGGAAGATGGCTTAACCGCCCAATTGATGTTGGCATGTTCTGTCAGGATATAGGAAGACAAAGCAGTGCCAGCCATAATCAAAAACGGACTGAGCAGCGTAATCAAAGCGGCAATTTTAACTTCCCTGGCTTCCACTTTATGCCCTAAAAATTCGGGTGTACGGCCAACCATCAGCCCGGAAATAAACACCGCAATGATGAGATAGATAAAGTAATTAAGCAGCCCAACGCCGCAGCCGCCAAAAAATCCGTTGATCATCATGGCCAAAAGTTCCCACAAACCGGTAAGCGGCATAGTGCTATCGTGCATACCGTTAACAGAACCGGTTGAGGTAACGGTGGTTAGAGTACTCCAATAAGCCGTTGCGGCCGGGCCGAAGCGTACTTCTTTCCCTTCCATTGCGCCGGTACTTTGCGAAATGCCCATTTTGGCAATGGCAGGATTTCCGCCCAGTTCACTAAAAATAGTAGGTAAAAGAAGCATCAGCACGCCAAACATCATCACGCCAAAAATGATCCAACCCAGCTTTTTTCTTTTGATATAATAACCAAAAGCCAGGATCATGGCCACAGGGATAATAAACTGTGCGATAATCTCCACCATGTTGGTCAAATAATTTGGGTTTTCGAGCGGATGGGCGGAGTTGGCGCCAAACCAGCCACCGCCATTGGTGCCGAGATGTTTGATGGCGATCATTTGGGCCGCAGGGCCGCGTGATACATTTACCGTATCGCCTTGTAACGACATAAACTGGTCTTTACCGGCGTAGCTGCTTGGCGTACCGTTAAAGGTTAATATCAAAGCGATGACGATAGATAAAGGCAGCAAAAGGCGGGTAATGATTTTAACAAAATAATTCCAAAAGTTGCCCAAATCTGTAACGGTTTTATCTTTAAAAGCTTTAAACACAGCAACTGCACAGGCAATACCGGTGGCAGCACTGGCAAAGTGCAAAAACATAAAAATAAAGTGTTGGGTAAGATAAGTTGCACCGGTTTCGCCGGAATAATCCTGCAAATTACAGTTGGCCACAAAGCTGATGATGGTGTTGAAGGATAAATCCGCCGTCATGCCCGGGTTTTTATCCGGGTTTAGCGGCAACTTATCCTGGTAAAGCAGTACAAAAAAACCATAAACCAGCCATAAAATGTTGATGGCCATCATGGCCTTTAAAAACTGTTTCCAGTTCATCGGCTCGTTTGGGTTGATGCCCGAAAGTTTAAAAAGAAAGCGTTCAAGCGGCTTTAAAAAATCAGTCCATACCTTTTCGCCGGCAAACATTTTGGCCAAGTACTTTCCCAGCGGGACAGCGATCAAAAGTGTGATGGCGAAGGATGTGATGATTCCTAAGAATTCGGTGTTCATTGTAAATGTTGATTAAAAATTTTCGGGTTTAAGCAGCACGTAAACCATATAGGCAAATACTGCGAGGGAGATAATGAAGAGTGCTAACATAATTTTCAGATTTTTTCGAACCAATCAATTGTTTTAAAAATAACCCAGCAACTAAGCAGCAGGGCGAGGAAGAGGAGTAAGGTCATCGTATTTTAAATGATTTTCCTCGGCATAGCCAAAACCAGTACCAATAAAATTGTCTATAAATATTCTATTGATTTTGAATTAGTTAGAATAAAACTTATATCGAGAAGCAGTTACAGCACCTATCATAATGAAAGGGTTTTTTCATTTTAGTAGGGTTGCATACTGTTTTTACCGGGTAAAAATTGGTGAGGGTTTGTTGTTACTTTCCGGGTTGCGGATGAGAAAAAGCTTCTTTGAAAAGGCGAGAAAAAGCAAAGATCAACGCATAATTTGACTACATAATTAGCTTTAAAAGAAATTTTAATAAAAAAATTAAATAAAGCTTAAATAATTATTAAAAAAACCTAATTTACCCAGGATTTAAGTAAAGTAATTAAAATCATTATTAAAAAGTGAAGGATTTAGACTAAAATTTGTTTATTGATCTAAAAAATGTCAATATTTTTGCTTTTAAATTGATTTTTGATCGTTTTAGGGCTGATTTTTATTGATATGCTTATCAAGTTGTTCAAGATCATGAAATTTTTGAAGAAAAGATTAGGAAATGCTTCTTTTTTCTCGAAAAAATAGCCATAACGATAAATTAAAAAACACCAAAACTAAAGAACTGCCTATGAATACATAAAAACTTGCCTTAAAAGAAGCATTAGTGTAAACCCACTTTTGCCGAAAATAATTCCTTCAATTGCCAAACCGGCCCTCAACTCCCGGTATGAAGTCAATTGTCTTCATCTATTTTCAAACAACAAAAAATCTACTCACGTATGCAAAAAAGCTATACCCTAAATGTGCTTTTAATCAGGCTGATGCGCTCGTCAGTTTTACAGTTGCCCGCCATTATTTTACTTTCGGGCGCAGTATATGCCCGGCCTGGTTTTACCCCAATTGTTTTAAACAAAAATATTTCGGCCAACCTTAAAAATGTACCGATAAAAGAAGCATTCATTACGAAAGGCAAAGATTTTGTAAATGTCCGGCAGGAGCGAACCATCACCGGCAAAGTAACTTCCAAATTGGATAACGTTGGTTTGCCGGGCG
>CAXTKQ010000096.1:7462-15172 GCA_964244955.1 uncultured Sphingobacteriaceae bacterium
AATTATTAAAGGAACCAACAAAGGCACGGTTACGGACATGGATGGAAAATACAAGATTTCCGTTCCCGGGAGTGCAAGTACACTGGTTTTCACTTACATCAGTTTTGAAACGCAGGAAGTAGTTGTTGGTAGTCAAAGCACGATCAATATCCGCTTGCTTGAAAGCTCTAAAACGCTGAATGAAGTGGTGGTAACGGCAGCAGGCATCAAACGCGAAAAATCTGCTTTAGGTTATTCGGTAAGCACGGTAAGTGCCGATAAATTGGCGCAAAAATCAGAACCCGACCCTTTGCGTGCCTTAACCGGTAAAGTTGCGGGCGTTAATATCCAATCTTCGGGTGGCGTTGCCGGTGGCGGTACTAACATTACCATCCGCGGAAATTCTTCGCTTAACGGCAACAACCAGCCTTTGTTTGTGGTGGATGGCGTTCCGTTTGACAACTCCAGTTTTGCCAATGTTGGCGCAACAAGTGTTGGCGGATCAGGCGTTACCAACCGTGCTTTTGATATTGACCCAAACAACATTCAAAGCATGACGGTGCTAAAAGGTGCCGCCGCCGCCGCGTTGTACGGATCGAGGGCGGCAAACGGCGCAATCATCATCACTACCAAATCCGGCAAAAAACAAAGCCGGAAAGGGACAGAAATCACGTACAGCACTTCCTACGCTGTTGAAAACGTTTCCGGTTTGCCGGATTATCAAACCAAATATGGGCAAGGCACCAACAACGATTACCGGCATGGCGTTTACGCTTCCTGGGGGCAGCCTTTTCCGGGCGTGCAAAGCATTATCCCAACGCGCGCAACCATTCCGCAACAGTTGACGCGGCAGTTCAGTTCGGCCGTTTTTCCGCAGTTTTATCAGGCTGATGGTGTTACGCCGATCCAGGTTCCTTATCAATCTTTTGCCAAAGAAAACGTAAAGAACTTTTTTCAGACGGGCAATGTTTATGAGAATGCGCTTTCTATTTCTTCCGGAAGCGAAAAAGGAAACTTTACGGCGGGTTTTTCCAGAACGGATAACACCGGCGTTGTGCCGAATAATACCATCAACCGCACTTCCATTAATATTGGAGGGAACATCAAATTAGAGAATAAATTCTACGCCAGCGGTTCGATCAATTATGTGATAACAGACCAAAAAACACCGCCAATCGGAGGGACAACAGGTTCGATCATGACGGCTTTGATGTATACGCCAACCAGTTACGATTTGACCCATTACCCTTACGAAAACCCAATTGATAAAAGCAATGTGTATGATTATACGGGCGTAGATAACCCTTACTGGTCTGTTAAACACAGCGTTTCTACCAGCAATGTTGACCGTTATTATGGCAATCTGGTTTTAGGTTTTGATCCGCTGCCCTGGCTCAACATCCAAAACACGGCTGGGTTTAATGCTTACACCGACAGAAGGGTAAACGTACGCGGAAAAGGTTCGTCTACCTATCCGAACGGCAGTATTACGGTGGATAATATTTACCGGCAGGAATTGGACAACACTTTTTTAGTAACGGCAAACAAAGCATTAACAAGCGATCTGAATTTACGCTGGATTTTGGGCAACAACATTAACCAGCGTTTAACCAACCGTAATGCTTTTTATGGCGATGGCATTATCGTTGCCGATTTAAACACCATCAACAATACCAGTTCTGTTACGCCAATTCAGTTGCTCAACAACCGTAATATTTTGGAACAAAGGTTTTATGCTTTTTTTACCGATATAACTTTTGATTATAAAAACTACGCTTCCTTAAACTTAGTTGGCCGTAATGATGTATCGTCAACCTTGCCGCCCAACAACCGTAGTTATTTTTATGGTGGCGCCAACGGTTCGTTCATCTTTACCAAAGCCTTAAATATGCCGGCCAATATTTTAAATTTTGGCAAGATACGGGGCGGTTATACCCGTGTTGGAAACGAAGCAACGCCTTATCAAACGGCAGAATTTTACCTCATCAATTCGCCGTTGGGCGCAACTTCCGGAGTTGGTTCTATCGGTTCGCCTTTTACTTCCACCAATGGAACTTTTAATTCGGTTACACAAGCCAACCTGTTAACCAATGCCAACTTAAAGCCGGAGTTTATTACAGAATTGGAACTTGGAACAGAACTGCAGTTTTTTGATAACCGCATCGGCATTGATTTTACCTACTACAATAAAAAGAGTACGTCGCAAATTTTTGAAGTAACGGCCGCGCCTTCTTCGGGTTATACTTCACAGATTTTAAACCTTGGAAAAGCAACCAATACGGGAATTGAAATGGCCATAAACCTTTCGCCAATCCGTACGCCGCATGGTTTTAACTGGGATATATCTTCTGTTTTTACCCGAAACCGAAATATTATTAATGATTTGGGCGGCTACAAACAGTTTGTTTACGGCGGCCCGAACGGGACCAGCAGTGTGCATATTGTTGGCCAGCCTTACGGTTTAATTTATGGGAATGCTTATGCGCGAGATAGTGCCGGTGATATTTTGATTGACCCAAACACAGGCAAGCCTTTGGTGTCTGGCGCGTTGCAACCCATCGGCAACCCAAACCCTAATTTTATTTTGGGCATCACCAACAACTTTACTTACCGTAATTTTTCTTTAAGTGTTCTGTTTGATTGGAAGCAGGGCGGCCAGTTATATTCAAACACGGTTGGCCAGATGCTTTCGCGCGGTGTAACCAAAGATACCGAGAACCGCGAGTTTCAAATTGTTTCGCCAGGCGTTTTGGGCAACGTGAATACATTGAAACCTTTGCTGGATGTCAACGGAAAAACGATCCCGAACAATGTTGGGATTTCTTACGAAGATTACTTTTTTAACGGTGGCCTGGGGCCGGGCGGTGTAGACGAAGGTTCTGTTTTTGATGCCACTGTTTTCCGTTTGCGCGAAGTTTCTTTGGCTTATCAAGTCCCAAAAAACTTTTTGAAAAAGACGCCTTTTGGTTCGGCTTCCATTTCTGTCAGCGGAAGAAACCTGTTTTATTACGCACCAAATTTCCCAAAATACTGCCGCTTTGACCCGGAAGTAAGTTCGCTTGGTGTAGGCAATTCTCAAGGTTATGATAACCTGGCCGTACCAACCACCAAACGTTTTGGCGTAAACCTGCGGGTAAGCTTTTAATCCTGAAGATCAATTTTTTTAAAAACTTTAGCGTTATGAAATTTAAAAATAAAACTTACATACTTCTTTTATCGGGTATTTTTTGGGTTGTCAGTTCGTGCAAAAAGTTTGTGGATATCAATGCCGATCCTAACAACCCAACCACAGCGCAGGTTGCTTTGCTGCTGCCATCTACCCAAATTTCGTTGGTGGGCAATATGTACCAGTTGAACAGCGGCACTTCTACGTTTGTGCAGCATACCATTTATACTACCGGGCAAAGCCGTTTCCAGCAGCAGGGAACCGATTTCAACAATTCCTGGGACGGTTTTTACAGCCAGACTTTGAACGATATCGAAGTGGTAATTTCTACTGGAACTGCGCAGCAGCAATGGGGCTACGTCTCCATCGCCGAACTGGAAAAAGCTTATCTGTACAGTTTGATGGTGGATATGTGGGGCGATATCCCTTATACGCAGGCAGAACAGGGACAGGCAAACGGAAGCCCGGCTTTAGAAAGCGGCGCTGCCATTTATGAAAAATTATTGGTTTTGATTGATGCCGGGATTGCAAATGCCAACAAAGTTTCGGCAACTACTTTGGTTCCGGCTTCATCGGATGTATTTTATGCAGGCAACAAAAATTCCTGGATCAGCATGGCCAATTCGTTGAAGCTGAAACTGTATAATCAAATTCGTAAAGTTGATCCTGCACGTTCGGCAACGGCAATCAAAGCTATAATCAGTAGCGGCGCGCCTTTAATTAGTTCCAACGCGCTTGATTTTACTTTTAAGTTCGGTTCTTCTCAAAACCCAAACAACCGCCACCCATGGCACCGGGCAGATTACCAGGCTGGAAAAACTTTTTATACCAGCCAATCCTGGACAGATTTATTGCTGAACAGCGATGACCCGCGGTTACGTTATTACATCTTCCGCCAAAACGCAACGGCCGGCTTAAACAACAGCAACAACAGCAACGGTTATTACGGCCGCAACCCGGGCGATGGAACGGCAGCTCCGGCCGATCAGTCGCGCAGGTCAACTTTTGGTATTTATCCGGCCGGTGGTTTGTATGACAACGCGCCGATCAACAGCTTAACTTCGGCCAACTTGTATTTAACCAATACCGGTGCGACAGGATCGGTAAAAGTAGTATCGGTTACAGACGGGACAGGCGCAGGCGTGATGCCGCTGATCACCAATGCGATGGTGAAATTTATACGTGCCGAAGCTGCTTTAACCCTGGGAACAGGCGACGATGCACGGCAAAATTTATCAGATGCAGTAACTGCAAACTTAAACAGCATTAGTACTTACGCGGCTTCAAACGGAGGAATTATGATGCCAGCCGCCACGATAACCGGTTTTGTAAATCGGTTGCTTACGCGATATGATGCTGCTAATGCGGACGGCAAACTCAATATCGTGATGACGCAGAAATACATTGCTTTGTACGGAACGGCATGGAAGTTTACAACGATTACCGCCGCACTGGTTTGCCTGTTTTGCGCACGCCGCTGTCGCCGCTCAATACTTTTCCGCTGCGTTTGTACTATTCTCAAACCGAACTTTCGGCCAATACCATTTTCGGGACGAATGGAAGTGCCATCCAGGTTGCCCAACAAACCACGCCCGTTTTTTGGAACAAATAGGCAGGCAAACACCAACAAAAATATAGTGATAAAAGAAGCATCATCAACCTAACATATTCTCCATGAAAAATTTCCTACCGGCATTTCTGCTGATTTTACTTGGACTTTCTGCTTGTAAAAAAGCGCATTACGAGTGGCAGGATTACACTTACACGGCCGTTCCGGTTGTTACCATAGATACCACCAAAACCGCTTTGCCAACCCGGCAAAACGGAAAAGTAGCGTTCTTCAACCTCAAAGACCCAAACCTGGCCAACGAGCAGTTTTCGTTTACGCTGAATTGGAACGGATTCGGATTAGCATCAGTAAAATCCATCGAAGTTTACACCAGCTACAACAAAGCCGAATCCAGCGTTCCGGCTTATCCGATTGTAATTTCTTATCCCGGCAACCAATATCCGAATATTGCACAATTCCCGCTGCCAAGTTTGGTGGGCAACAACGATAAATTGTACGAAACGGTAACCACTTTCCCGAAAATTTACAATTTTACGGCTGCACAATTGGCTACCATTTCGGGCATCAGTTTAAGTTCGGTTACTTTAAATGATTACTTTTTATTCAAATTTATTTTGAACCTGACCGATGGACGGCGGATTGTATCCTACTTTAACAATGTTTGTGATGAATCCCGCGGCGAACCTGGCGACTGTAGGACTGGCGTACGGTTTAAAAGCCAATGATTTGACGTAGAAGAGAAGCCGGATCATTCATAACTTTAAGAAATAAAACAGAAAATTAACCAACCAAAACCTTATGATTTCTAAATTTTACCACATGCTTCTTTTACCGGTACTTTTTTCGGTTTCGGTAACACAAGCGCAAAAAAAAATCCCTTCGCCCAAAGAGCATTTTGGTTTCAACATCGGCGATGATTACAAGCTGGCCAACTATACGCAAACCGAAGCGTATTTTAAAAAGTTGGCCGCTTCTTCTGATCGGGCACGTTTGGTGGATATCGGTTTGACCGAAGAAGGCCGGCACGAGTACATGATGATCGTTTCTTCCCCGGAAAACCTGAAAAAATTAGACCGTTATAAAACCATTTCGCAAAAGCTGGCCCATGCCGATGATTTAAATGATACGCAAGCCAAGAGTTTGGCTGCCGAAGGTAAAGCTGTGGTTTGGATTGATGGCGGTTTGCATGCCACGGAAGTGGTTGGCGCGCACCAGTTGATCGAAACGATGTGGCAACTGCTGAGCCGCAACGACGAGGAAACGATGAACATTTTAAAGAACGACATTGTGCTGATGACGCACGCCAACCCCGACGGGCAGGAACTGGTTTCCAATTGGTACATGCGCGAACCCAATCCAAAGGACCGCAAAATGGACGTTCCTCGTTTATGGCAAAAATATGTGGGCCACGATAACAACCGCGATTTTTACATGATGAACATGAAGGAAAGCCAGAACATCAGCCGGCAATTGTTTGTCGAGTGGATTCCGCAGATTATGTACAACCACCACCAGCGCGGCCCTGCCGGTTCTGTGCTGGCCGGCCCGCCGTACCGCGACCCGTTTAATTATGTTTTTGATCCGCTGATTGTAACCAGTATTGATGCCGTTGGCGCAGCCATGAACAATCGTTTAAACGTAGAAGGTAAACCTGGCTACACGCAACGTGCAGGTTCTCAGTTTTCTACCTGGTGGAACGGCGGTTTACGCACCACGCCGTATTTTCATAACATGGTTGGTTTGTTAACGGAAATTATTGGCAGCCCAACTCCCGAAACAATTGCCTTGGTTCCTGATCGCTTAATTCCAAACGGTGCAACGCCTAACCCGGTGGTGCCGCAGCAATGGCACTTCCGTCAGTCTATTGATTATTCCGTTTCCCTAAATTATGCGGTGTTGGATTACGCCGCCCGTTATCGCACAGAATTATTATACAATATTTATAAAATGGGCAAAAACTCCATTGATCGCGGGAAGGAAGATCACTGGACTTTTTATCCGAAATATATAGACTCTATAAAAACAGCTTACAACAAAGATAAAAGTGGAGCCAAAAAAGACAGTAACAGCCGTTCTGGCGAATTTTCTTTTGGCAGAGAAGAAAGCATTCCTTCAAAATATTATACCGAAGTATTAAAAAATCCCGCTTACCGTGATGCTCGAGGTTATATTATTCCGGCAAATCAAACCGATTTTCCAACGGCTGTAAAGTTTATCAACGCTTTAATTTATTCTGGCATCCAGGTTCAAAAAGCAACGGCTGATTTTACCGTTGCCGGAAAAAAATATCCCGCAGGTTCTTATATTGTGAAGACTGACCAGGCTTTCCGGCCGCATGTTTTGGATATGTTCGAGCCGCAAGACCATCCGAATGATTTCCAATACGAAGGCGGGCCGCCGATCCGTCCTTATGATTCTGCCGGCTGGACTTTGGCTTTCCAAATGGGCGTGAAGTTCGACCGTTTGACGGACGCTTTTAACGGCCCTTTCCAAAAAATTCCTTACGGCGAAATCCAATCTCCACCGAAACAAAACTTAGCTGCGGCACAAGGTGGTTATTTAATCAGTCCGGCTATTAACAATGGTTTTATCGCCGTAAATGATTTGTTGAAAGCTGGCGTAAAAGTTTACCGTTTGCCAAAAGGCGTAAGCGGAATGCAGGATATGGGTGCAGGTACTTTTTATGTTCCTGCTTCGGCCAACGCCCAAAATATACTGGTAAAAGAAGCATCTGATTTTGGGTTGAAAGTTTCCGCAGCCACACAAGCACCCGCTGGTGGCGTTGCTATTTCGCCGGTTAGGATCGGGATTTTTAATACTTATGGCGGTTCCATTCCTTCGGGCTGGGTGCGTTGGCTGATGGAGCAATACCATTATCCGGCGCAAACTGTTTATACACAAGAGATTGATGCCGGAGACCTCCGTAAAAAATATGATGTGCTGATTTTTGTTACCGGTGCTATTCCGCCTGTTGGCCGTGCAGAAAGGCCGGAGT
>CAXTKQ010000097.1:0-15117 GCA_964244955.1 uncultured Sphingobacteriaceae bacterium
CCCGATTGCCTTGCTCAACGATACTTTGCTTTATTACCGGCCAAACATCCAAGGTTTGTTAACCAGTTACCAAAGCCCCTGGGGAAAAGAAACGATCTGGATTGATTGGGTGAGCCGGCAAACCGCGACCGACCGTGAGCAGTTCATCTTTGGCGCATCCGGCAAGTATTTGCCAAACCCATCCGGGCCGTTCTTTTTGTCGCATTATTTTATGTTGCTGCACGATGCCGGTGCCGGTATTTTACTGCCGAACGATTACATCCGCGACAACGGCGGCGGGCAAATACGCGTTGGTTTGGATTTCAGCCATAAAACCTTTTTAGATTCTTTAACCATTGAAGCCGGAGGAATGATTTCATTGGAAAGGGAACGCGGCATTACCGGCCTCCAAACACCAAAAGGTTTTGTGGCCGAGCTGTTTTTAAACCACAGGCATTTCGGCTTAAAAGATAACTTTTACGCCGGGCAAGGCCACCACCTTACTTACGGCGACTACTTTTACAGCAAGAAATTGTATAACCGTTTGGATTTGATCTATACGCCTTTTATTTATAATCAAATCCGCGGAAGTTTTATTTTAAGTTTCCACCAGTCGCCCGGAAATTTAGGCGATAGCCAGCAGGCATTTCGGTTAACTTATGATATTGGCAGAAAGAATTTGGTACGGTTTAAGGATTAAGAAGATTGATTCTTATGGGGTAAAAGAAGTATGTAATTCTAATAGTGATTTTTAAGTGAATAAACTTTTATCAATTCACCTTCAACTTCATAAACTATTCTATGTTCCGATTTAATACGCCTTGACCATTTATTAGAAAGGTTATGTTTTAAAGCTTCCGGTTTTCCGATTCCTTCAAATGGTGTTTCTTGCCTGGACAGAAATAATTGCTGGATTTTCTTTTGGATAGAAGTATTTCCAGACTTTTTCCAAAATTCAAAATCTGTTTTCGCATCTTCAAATAACTCTATTTCCACAAGTTGGCCATATCTACTTTCATGCCTTTCCCTTCTTTGGCCGCCTTTTCGCCGCGCTTTATTTTCGCCACAAATTCCGGGTTGTAAGGGCTTTCCGGTTCTTTTTCAAAAGGGATATTCATTGCTTTAAGAATGATTTCCAAAGCAATTGATTGTTCTTTATTTTGCGGATGGACGGTGATGGATTCCATATCGGATACTTGAATTTTCAAAATTAAAGTTAACATAAAAGTGGTGAACAAGCCACCACTTTTATGCCGATAAAAACAGTATCAGTTTACGAACCCGAAACATCACCAGAACCATGTACTATTTTAGAAACGCTTTTTGGATGGCCGCTGTAATGAATATCGCCGGAACCGGAAACCGAAGCATCCAATTTTTCGCTGGCATAAATAGAAGCATCGCCAGAACCTGAAATGCGGATAGCGGTAGATTTGGTCATCAAACCGTTGCCATCAAAATCACCGGAACCGGAAATGGCCACGTTAGATTCATCTGCCCGGCCAGCAATTTTAAAATCACCAGAACCTGAAATGGCCGCCTCCAAAGTTTTAACGTTCACTTTTCCCGAAAAATCCCCTGATCCGCTTAAACGCAATTGTAAACTGTTCGTGTTAAACTGGTTTTCTATTTTTAAATCGCCCGAACCGCTTACGCCAATGCTGTTCAAATCCTTTGCTGTTACATAAATGGTAACTGTTTTGTTGTTCCAGAAGTTGCCCGTTCCCCAGCTATGGTTGTTTTTAGAATGGATCATCAGCGTTCCGTTTTTAACTTCGGTAACCACTTCGTTGATCACGTCCGCATCGGCTTTCACACGTACAGATTCCGTGTTTCCCTGGCTCAGCACCACATCAAAAGAACCGGAAGAAGCAAGCGCATGAAAGCCGGAAAGTTTGCGGTCTTGGGTTTCGATACTGCTATGTGCAACAGGGATTTTAACGGAGCCCGCAAAAGTTAGTGAACTTGTTGCCAAAAGCAAAAAGGCAAATGCAAAGGGTTTTAAGGTTGGTTTCATGGGTTTAGTTTTTAAGTAAGATGCAGTTTGATGCCAAATGGTTACAGTAAAATCAAAATTTAATCTATCAGCACGGCAATGTAATAATTAAAAGTATCCACTTCTAAATTGTCTTTGTTTGCTGTTGCCAAATTTATAGGGGTAAAAGAAGCATTTGAATCAAGGGAAGAAATTGATTTTGAATGCAAGGCATACAGTTATAGATTTTTATCAATCAATTCTTTCAGTTTTGGATCACTTGGGCGTGGGGCATCGGCATTTATTATTTTGCCGTCTTTGCCTATTAACATGTATCTTGGAATTGAATTTATGCTATATTGTTTTACAAATGGCGACCTGTCAAAATTCAATAACAGAAAGTTATTAGCGTTTTCTAAGGCTTCTTCTTTACTTGCTTTTAACCAATCGTTGATTTTAGCGTCGGAAGATATACTCACAAAAGCAATATTTTTACCCTTATATGCTTTTTTTAATAGATCAAAATAAGGCATTTCTTCCCGGCAGGGCGAACACCAACTGGCCCAAAAGTCGAGTAAGGCAATTTTACCTTTGTAATTAGCGATTACTGCTTGAAAATCCTGTACAGTTTTACCATCAGCAGATGATAGTTTGTTACTGCCTTTGATGTATAAATCCGTATTCTTTTCATTTAACATGTTCGCTACGATTTTTTTATAGCCCTCATTTTCACATAACATATTAAACTTATCAAGGTAAGTATTTGATATGGTTACATCATTACTATAGGTTCTGTACAAGGTATTCGACAATAAAAAATCTCTTGTAATCCCTGTAAAGTTTTTACTAACAAAGTCAAATCTTTTTATAAAATCAGCATTGTTGGTGATAAGAGGATTTGGACCGTTGCTTGTACTCAAAGAGACAAGTGTGGCACAAGCATTATAATAGATTTGGTATGGCACAAAGCTAATATTTTTAATGGTTGTTAATTTTTCAGAAATTAACTTGCTGTATAAATTTTGTTTATCCAACAACTCCCGATTATTATAATACAGTAGAAGGGAATCGTTAAGTGCTTTACTTTTGATACTGTTAATAGCAATTTTAATAAAGCCATCACTAATAGGAGATTGCCTAACAAAAGCATTTAAAAATTGTAACCGGTTATTTTTTATGGTATTAATTGTTTTTTCAAAGGAACGGATACTGTCTGATGTGTTTACTTTTTTAAGATAAGGCATAATTTGAAAAGCATAATAAATATTGCCTGTTTTTTGAACTAACTTTCGAAAAAAGTTAAGTTCATTTGTCCGTTGTTGATTGCCTTGGACATACATCTGTACAGAATCACTTCCGGCGTATTTAACATTTATCTTTTCTCCCGGAAATATTAAAAAAGGGGTTTGCTTGGCACTTGATTCAAACAGCAATGTCGGGGCATTCAAAAGTAGATTTCTACTCTCTCCAGTAATAACGACAGGATGGCCGAATGCCAAAGAATCATGATAATAAAAATTTAATCTCTTAATTTTATTACCATTTGTAGTGGCTCCGTCTATTGAAAAAACGACAAAATTGGTTACTGAATTAATCGTTCTAATTCCCAAGGTTTTCCCGGAATTATTATGATTAAAAGTAAACGACAATACTATCACAGATGATAATATAATCCCAATGTTTGCTACAACTTTCATAGTCTCTTTTTGTTAAATAAAAATCCAATTAAACCAATATCTTTTATATTAGAACACCAATTTTTATGTGGTAAAAGAAGTATATTTAAAATCCAAGAGTTAAAACCTATCTTGGCGATACTTTCAATCATTATAAAATCAAAACTAATCCACCAGCACACCAATGTAATAATTAAAAGTATCCACCTCAATATTGTCTTTGGTTGCAGAGGGCAAATTTATAGGGGTAAAAGAAGTACCTAAATCAAAGAACTGGTATTCGCTGCCTTTTACCCTGATTTTTACCGGCATTTTAAAACCGTTCACGTCGGCAACCCATCTTGCCAAAAGTTGTTTGTCCTGAAAGCGGAATTCTAAAACCGGAATGTTTTTATAACGAAGGTATTGATCAAAAACCGAAGTTAAGTTTAAGCCGGATTGTTGATTGATGTAACCCACAATTTGTTCGGTAGTAACGGTTTGGTGGTAAAAGGTTTTGTTCAAGCCACGCAAAATATCACGCCATTTTTCATCATTGTTGATCACGGTTCTGATCATGTTCAGCATAACGCCGCCTTTCTGATACATATCGCCAGAGCCTTCTTTGTTCACATTATAAATACCAATGATAGGTTCATCATTTTGAATACCGCGACGATTGCCATGCACGTATTCCTGGCCGGCCTGCTTGCCAAACTGCTGCTCCACAAATAGCGATTCGGAGTAATTGGTAAAACTTTCGTGGATCCACATATCCGCTTCATCTTTCATCGTGATGTTGTTGCCGAACCACTCGTGGCCGCTTTCGTGCACGATAATGAAATCCCACTTCATTCCCCAACCCGTGCCCGAAAGGTCTCGGCCTAAATAACCGTTCTGGTAATGGTTGCCATAAGCTATGCCGCTTTGGTGTTCCATGCCCAAATGCGGTGTTTCAATCAGTTTATAACCGTCTTCATAAAAAGGGTAGGGGCCAAACCAGTGTTCAAAAGCGGTCAACATCAGTTTTACATTATCGCCGAATTGCTTTTTCGCTTTGTTGAGGTTGGCCGGCAAAACCCAGTAATCCAACGTCAGTTTGCCTTTTTCGCCGGTAAAAGAATCATCAAAATGAACGTAATTGCCAATGTTCGCTTCCACATCATAATTGTTGATCGGGTTTTTTACGATCCAGTCAAACTTCGTATAACCATCTTTTAGTTCGGTTACTTTGCGCAGCCTGCCGTTAGAAACATCTTTTAATCCTTTCGGCACGCTGATGCTGATGAGCATGCTGTCCACTTCATCGCTTAAATGATCTTTGTTCGGCCACCAAACGCTGGCGCCCAAACCTTCGCAAGCGGTAGCAACCCAGGGTTTGCCTTCGGTATCTTGGGTAAAAACAAAACCGCCGTCCCAAGGCGCGCGTTTGGCAACAACCGGGTTGCCGGAATAATAAACCGTAAATGCTTCTTTTATGCCCCTTTTTATGGTGTTGGGGAAAGTGAGGAAAACTGCATTTGCTTCGCGTGTGTAAGACAGATTTTTTCCGTGGAAAACTACTCTTTCTACCTTTAAATTAGCAAAAAGGTCGAACTGCAATTGCTTAAAATCCTGCGTTGCCGTAAACCTGAATTCGTTGCTTCCGCTGATAAACTTCTGTTCGATATCCACTTTCACATCTAAATGGTAGTAGTTGATATCGTAACAAGTGCGCAACGGCGTCAACATGCCGCGCAATGTATCGGCACGGGTAAAGGTTGATTTTGGCTGAAGCAATTGCGCCTGACTATAATTAATCAGGCACAAAAAAAATAGGGATAAAAGAAGTAGTGGTTTTTTGAAGATCATACTATTTCAACACTTCCACATCAATAAAACTATCGTTAAACACCGTTTCTGTTGCTTTAACATAATCGCTTGCTGCAGCTTTGTACGGGTTTTCTACAAACTTTTGCGGGTTGCGGGCAAACAGCGGGAAAGCAGTGCTTTGCACCTGGATCATCAAACGGTGGCCTTTTTTAAACGTGTGCAACACATCCTGCAAACGCACGTTCACGTCTGTTTTTTGGTTGGCAACCAAAGCTTCCGGTTTTTCAAAGCTGTGGCGGAAACGGGCCGGCATTATTTCTGATCGCACCATCTGCTCGTAATTGCTCATCAAAATATTTTTATTGGGCTGGTTTGGATTGTTGGGCTCGTCCGCCGGATAAACGTCTATCAGTTTCACCACAAAATCAGCATCTGTTCCGGTAGAAGCAATTTTTAAGTGGGATAAAATTTCACCGCCCAGTGTCATGTCATCCTGCAAAACATCGGTCTGGTAAACCAACACATCCGGCCTGCGGCCTGCAAAACGCTGGTCTTCGCTCATGTAATTGTGCGGCGTAAAACCCATGGTGGTGGTGTTGTCTTCGGTATAAGGAACCGGTTTTGCCGGATCGCTGACGTAAGACATCGAACCAGTTGAAGCAGGCGCAGTCATGGTAATTTTGCCATCAGCACTTAAATATAATTTTTGGTGCGAAGCATTGGCAGCAGGCCATTGCGGGAAAGTTTCCCATTCTTTTTTGCCCGTATTAAACATGTAAGCTTCCGGCAAACCAGAGTTTTTATCGCCATTGCCTTTTAAGAAGTGGTTAAAGAATTTGGCTTCAATATTTTTTTGGTAAAAAGTAGCAATGCTATCGCCAAAATAAACATTAGAATGAAAAGTATGCCCGGTTTCGCGCGACCATCTTCCATGCCCGAAAGGGCCCATCACAATCGTGTTATAGGCACTTGGATCAGTTTTATGGATTTTCTTGAACATATCCAACGGACCGGAAAGGTCTTCTGCATCAAACCAGCCGCCAACAAACATCACCGCAGGTTTTACTTTGTTAAAATGGCGCGGCAAACTTCTTTTCTGCCAAAACTCGTCGTAGTTTGGATGGTTGATGGTTTCCTGCCAAAAGAAATTGTCGTGGTAATATTTGTCGGCATTACTAAGCGGGCCCATATCCAGCAAAAACTGGTAACCATCTTTCGTTCCCGGGTTAAACACTTGGCTTGCATACCAAGCGTTTCCGCTCGTATCTGCTTTCGTTTTTTGGACGCCAAAAACCGGGTAAGTAAAAAAGTAAGACTCCAGCAAAGAACCGTTGTGGTGGAAATCATCAAAAAAGAAATCGGAAATTGGGGCTTGCGGAGAAGAAGCTTTCAAAGCCGGATGGTTGGACAAAATACCGGCCGCCGTATAAAAACCGGGATAAGAAATGCCCCATTGGCCCACTTTGCCGTTGTTGTTGGCCACGTTTTTTACCAGCCAGTCAATCGTATCGTACGTATCCGAAGGTTCGTCCACCTCTGTTTTGCCTTTTTTATTGTCAATTACCGGTGTCATGTTCGTCCAGCTTCCTTCGCTTTTGTAACGGCCGCGCACATCCTGATAAACCACAATATAACCTTCCTTCATCATCGTTTCTGATGGGCCTAAAACCCTCGGAAACTTTCCGGCCCCGTAGGGCGCAACGCTGTAACAGGTGCGCTGCATAATCATCGGGTATTTTTTTTGCGGGGAAGCATCTTTGGGCGTATAAATAGAAGTAAAAAGCCGGATACCATCGCGCATGGTGATGTACGCGTCTTTTTTCGTGTAGTTATCGCTGGCATAATTGCTTTGTGCCGAAGCGAAATCAATAAAAAGCACGGAGAGCAGCAGGAAAAGATATATTTTTTTCATTTAACAAAAATTTGAACTGCTAATTTAAAAAAATATCGACAGGAGAAAAGTAATCTGGTTGTTACGTGCTTCTTTTATCAAGGATTAAAAAATTTTTAGAATTGATTATACTGATTTTTAAGTGGTAAAAGAAGTATTGAACTGGATTAAAACATACTTTCCGACAATACTTCTTTTACTATATAATTTGTGTCAAATATTTTTTTTGAGCAATCAACCAAAATTAATTTTTGTTGATAAAGGAAAACTTAACATTTATGAAAGCAATACAAATTCATCAATTCGGCGGTATAGAACAATTAAAATACGAAGAAGCAGCTATGCCTAAAATCAACCCGGACGATGTGTTGATTAAAGTATTTGCAACTAGCATTAACCCGGTAGATTGGAAAGTACGTGAAGGTGAAATGAAGCAAATCCAGTTTAAATTTCCACTGATTTTGGGCTGGGATGTTTCGGGCGTAATTACCGAAGTAGGAAGCGAAGTGAAAAATTTTGAAGTTGGCCAAGAGGTTTATAGTCGGCCGGACTTGACCAGAAACGGGACTTACGCCGAATATGTAGCCGTAAAAGCAGGCAGTATCGCCGAAAAACCACGTTCAATTTCCCATCTGGAAGCTGCTTCTATTCCGTTGGCCGGGTTAACTGCATGGCAAGGCATCTTCGATCATGGACAACTAAAACCTGGCCAGAAAATCCTGATCCATGGCGCATCAGGAGGCGTAGGCACACTTGCGGTGCAATTGGCAAAGTGGAAAGGTGCTTATGTAATCGGAACAGCCTCAGAAAAGAACATTGATTTTTTAAAGGAGCTTGGTGCGGATGAGGTAATTGATTACAAACATCAGCAATTTGAAAAAGAACTGAAAGACATTGATGTTGTGTTTGATACCATTGGCGGCGAAACGCAGAAAAAATCAGTAGAAGTTTTAAAAACAGGCGGCATATTGGTAAGTACGGTTGGTGTGCAGGATGAGGAAGCCTTTAAAGCGAAAAACATACAGACACGTCAGTTTATGGCGCAATCATACCCGGAACAGCTGAAGCAAATGGCCGATTTGCTTGATTCCGGAAAATTAAAACCCATTATTGACCAGGTTTTTCCGCTTGAGGAAATTGCCAAAGCACAAACAGTAAGCGAAGAAGGACATACCCGCGGCAAAATTGCGATCAAAGTAATTTAATACGGCCTTAAAACCTGCAATGCTGTTTTTACCATACTTATTTTGGATTGGGCAGAAGGCAATCTGCTCAATTCTTTAATTTAAATTTATAGAAACAAAATCACGTTTTTTGGAAAAATCAATGCCAGAAAACTTTCCATAATGCTGTTTTTACCGGTTATATTTTGTCATCGTCAGTTCCGTTCCAACCGCAACAAAACTTTTAACCATTTCGATGGAACGATCAATCAAAGCAGGCAGTTCCAATTGTTCTTCCTTGTCAAACCCGCTTAAAACATAATCAATTTGCCTTCCTTTTGGGAAGTTGTCGCCAATTCCGAAACGCAAACGCGCGTAATTGTTGTTGCCCAAAGTTAATTCGATATGTTTTAAACCATTGTGCCCGGCCGCGCTTCCTTTTGGTTTCAGGCGTAAAGTCCCTAAAGGCAAAGCCAGGTCGTCCACAATCACCAAAACGTTTTCGATCGGGATTTTCAATTCTTTCATCCAATGGTTTAAAGCTTTTCCGCTTAAATTCATGTAAGTAGTTGGTTTGATAAGGTGGAGCGTACGCGCTTTGTAACTTACTTCCGAATAATACGCCAGTTTTAGGTGGTAAAATTTGGCCGATTCCTGTTTGGCCAGTTCATCCAAAACCATAAAACCAATGTTGTGGCGCGTATCTGCATATTCCGGGCCGATGTTTCCGAGGCCAACAATTAAGTATTTCATTTCCCGCAAAGGTAATACTGTTTTTACCGGCATAAAAAAAGCCTTCAGTTTTTAGGCTGAAGACTTTTGTGCGATAAAAGAAGTATGCTTATTTTTTATTGGAAGTTACTTCCTGTTCTGCCTGGCGCAAGGCACGTGAAGTAGTTACAGAAACAATGGTATCTTCGGGCGCGTTGGTGATGGTTAAGTTGGGCAATTTGATTTCGCTCACTTTAACCGATTTGCCAACTTCCAGTGTTTCGATGCTGACATCAATGGTATCCAAAAGATCTTTCGGGAAACCTTTTACGCGCAGTTTACGCAGTTTTTGTACCAGTTTGCCACCGGTTTTTACGCCTGGCGAAGTTCCGGTCAGGCGGATCGGGATTTCCATCGTAATCGGTTTGCTTTCGTTCAGCAATAAAAAGTCGATGTGGATCAACTGATCGGTTACCGGATGAAATTGTGTAGCCTGAATGATCGCCTGGCTTTTGGCACCGGCAATATCTAAATCTATGAAATGAACCTCTGGTGTGTAAATCACCGGTTTCAAATCAGCTGCAGACACAGCAAAGTGGGTTTGCGTTGCCCCACCATAAAGAACTGCAGGCACCTGGCCCTGATAACGCAGCTCTTTAGCGTCTCTTTTCCCTACGTTCTCTCTGGGAGAACCGCTAATAGCAATTGATTTCATTTTTGTTGTTTGTTTATTGTTTGTATTTGTTTGTTGTGTTCATTGTTGATGGTTAATAGTTCATAGCAACTGCATATCCGCCCAGTCTATGAACCATTAACCATTATCTATATTGCCTTCTCTCACTCCACACTAAAAAGCTGGCTAATAGAACCATGTTCGTTTACGTTGGCAATGGCACTGGCAAATAATTTGGCGGCCGAAAGTACGCGTATTTTGCTGCTCTGCTGTTTTAACGGAATGGTATCGGTAACAATCAGTTCGGTTAATGCCGAATTTTCAATCGTGTTATAAGCATCGCCGGATAAAATCGGATGTGTACAAACAGCCCTGACACTTAATGCGCCGCGGTCCATAATTAACCCTGCCGCTTTAGCCAAAGTGCGTGCCGTATCGCACATATCGTCAATCAAAACGATGTGTTGGTCAGTAACATCGCCAATCACCGTCATGGATTCAATCTCGTTTGCACGTTTACGTTGTTTATCACAGATCACAACTTCTGCATTAAAAAATTTGGCAAAACTACGTGCGCGATAAGAGCCGCCCATATCTGGTGAAGCAATCGTGATGTTAGGCAGGTTTAAACTTTTGATGTAAGGCACGAAAATAACAGACGCATCCAAATGATCTACAGGAATATCAAAAAAGCCTTGTATTTGTGCGGCGTGCAAATCCATCGTCATGATGCGGTTGATACCGGCAGCCGTTAATAAATTGGCAACCAATTTGGCACCGATGGCAACGCGCGGCTTGTCTTTGCGGTCTTGCCGGGCCAAACCAAAATAAGGGATAACGGCCGTAACATAATGTGCCGATGCGCGGCGTGCGTCAATCATCATTAGCAGTTCCATTAAATTATCGGTTGGCGGATTGGTGGACTGGATCAAAAAAACATCCGAACCACGTACCGATTCGTTAAAATAAGGCTGAAACTCGCCGTCGCTGAAACGCGATAAAATCACTTCGCCCAATTCTTTTCCGTAAGCTTCTGCAACCTTGCGCGAAAGTTCCAGTGTGGCTGAACCTGAAAATAACTTGATGGGGTTGAACTGTATCGGCATGGTGAGTAAAAAATGTTAAACTGCCTTTAAAGTAAAAAGCAGACAGCCATTACCCAAGCGTGTCTGCTTCTTTTTTGTGTTGCCCGACCAGGATTCGAACCTAGACAAACGGTACCAAAAACCGTCGTACTACCTTTATACTATCGGGCAATCTTCTTTTCGATAATGTGTACCTGCCGAAAAGGAATGCAAATATAGGACGATAAATTAAAAAGCCAAATGCAATTTTTATATTTTTTATGTGGTAAAAGAAGCATTGGGCCGTCAATTGTTAAAACCTGTTAAACAATTGGCCAAAGGCCATAAACTTCATTATAGTTTGTTAATTTCGGCACCACAAAATTATGACAGAAACAATACCCTCCATGAAGTATCATAAAATTAATAATTTGTTTGGCTGGCTCGCTTTCCTGGTTGCCGCCGTTACCTATATTTTAACTTTAGAGCCTTTTGCCAGCTTTTGGGACTGCGGCGAATTTATTGCTTGTGCCTACCGTTTGCAGGTGGCGCACCAGCCGGGCGCACCGTTATTTACCATGATCGGCAAAGTGTTTTCGCTGGTTGCCGCCGATAAAACCAAAGTGGCCTACATGATCAACATGAGTTCCGGTTTGGCCAGTGCCGCCACCATTATGTTTTTGTTTTGGACGATCACTGCCCTTGCCAAAAAAATAGTGGTAAAAACAGCATCAGAGATCAGCCTAAGCCAAACCATATTGATTATCGGTGCCGGTTTGGTTGGCGCTTTGGCTTATGCCTGGTCGGACACGTTTTGGTTTTCGGCAGTAGAATCCGAAGTTTACGCACAGTCTTCCCTTTGTACGGCCATTGTTTTTTGGGCGATCATGAAATGGGACGCCCACGCAGATGAACCTGGTGCCGATAAATGGATCGTATTTATTGCTTACGTGATGGGCCTTTCCATCGGTATCCACTTGTTAAATTTGCTGGCCATCCCGGCAATCGCCTGTGTTTATTACTTCCGCCGCACGCCAAACGCAACGGCAAGGGGAACGATTACCGCGCTGATTGTAGGTGTAATTATCGTTGCTGCTGTTTTGTGGGGAATTATCCAATACGTGGTTAAAGGCGCAGCTTATGCGGATTTGCTTTTTGTAAATACCTTTAATTTTGGTTTTTGGAGTGGCGCAACGGTTTTCTTTATCCTGATCGTAATTACGATGGCAGCCGGGATTATTTATACCCTTAAACCGGTCAAAACCACCATTTTGGTTGCGGCCATTGCTTTTGTTTTGGCGCTTACCGTTAGCGGTGGTTTTGTAGGCGGGCTGATCGGGATTGCGATTGTTGCCTTTTTAGAATATGTGGTCAAGATCAGGGAGAAACGTTTCGCCCTCAACATGATTTTAACCTGTACTGTTTTTATCCTGTTTGGCTACAGTTCTTTTGCCATGCTGATTATCCGCGCAAAAGCACATACCAATTTAAACAACAGCGAGCCGGACAATGCTTTTGCTTTGTTAAGTTACTTAAACCGCGACCAGTACGGCGATACGCCTTTGTTGTACGGCCAATATTATGATTCAAAAGCTACTGACCAAACCGAAGGCGCAACCATTTACCGTAAAGGAAAAGAGAAATATGAAGTGGCCGGGAAGAAGCAAAACCTGGTTTACGACCGCAATACGTTGTTTCCGCGGATGTTTAGCGATAAGCCTGACCATATTGGTTTTTACAAAGATTGGATGCACATCGGCGAAGGCCAAAGCCCGACTTTTGCCGATGACCTGGGCTTCTTTTTTAGCTGGCAGGTTAACCAAATGTACACGCGCTATCTGTTGTGGAACTTTGTGGGAAGGCAAAACGATGCCGACGGGCAAAGCAACAACGCCACCGATGGCAACTGGCTAAGCGGTATCAAACCGATTGATGCCATGCGTTTGGGCAACCAGAGCGCTTTGCCGCCTTCCATGACGTTGGACAAATCCTACAACCGCCTGTTCTTTTTGCCGCTGATTTTGGGTTTGATCGGTGCTTTTTACCACTTCAAAAAAAACCAGAAAGATGCCGGCGTAGTTGGCCTGCTGTTCTTTTTTACCGGTTTTGCAATCCTGCTTTACCTCAACCAGGACCCTTTGCAGCCGCGCGAACGGGATTATGCCTACGCCGGTTCGTTTTACGCTTTTGCCATTTGGATCGGTATCGGTACTTTGTTTATCGCCGAAAAACTGCGAAAGTATGCCAACCCGCAAATGGCTGCTATTGCCGCAACTGGAGTTTGTTTGTTGGCCGCGCCGGTTTTAATGGCTTCGCAGGAATGGAACGACCATAACCGCTCTACCAAAACCACGCCGCGCGACATGGCCTACAATTACCTCAATTCCTGCGCGCCAAATGCCATTTTGTTTACTTTTGGCGATAACGATACTTACCCGTTGTGGTACATCCAGGAAGTGGAAAATGTGCGGCCTGATGTGCGTATCGTGAATTTAAGCTTGCTGGGGACGGATTGGTACATCCGCCAGATGAAGCAAAAAATGAATGCTTCGGCACCGCTTCCCATCACCATGCCGAACGATAAGTTTGAAGCTGGCGTACGCGATGTTACTTATTACAACGATTCCAAACTTCCCGGGAATACGGAGCTAAAAGATGTATTTGATTTTATGACTTCCGATGACCCTCGTGCCAAAGTGGAGTACGAGAACGGGCAAAGCATGAACTATCTGCCTACCAAAAACCTGAAGTGGACAATAAACGCAGATGAAGTTGTGAAAACCGGGACCGTTCCGGCATCAGAAAAAGATAAAATTTTGACGGAAATAGACTGGAAATATCCTGGAAATTATGTAACCAAAGACAACTTGGCGATGATGGATATCCTTTCGCACAACAACTGGAAACGCCCTGTTTATTTTGCCATTACCGTTGGCAACGACAACATGATGGGTTTGGATAAATACATGTACAACGAAGGTTTTGCTTACCATTTGCTGCCTTTAAAACCAGATACTACGGCCACTGCCGATGGCGGAGAACGAAGCAATACCATGCTGATGTACAATAACGTGATGACCAAGTTTAGGTGGGGAAACATGAAAAATGCAACTTACCTGGACCACGAGTCGCGCACCATGTTTTACCCGGTTATTTTAAGGACTTTTTCAACGCTAACAGAAAACCTGTATAAAGAAGGCCACCCGGATCTGGCCAAAAAAGTTTTGCAACGGTTTGATGAGGTAATGCCGGATTTAACCCCTTATACCTATGTTGTTATCCGTAAATTTCGTATGGCGGATCTAGCTTACCAGTTGGGCGAAAGGAAGATAGGGGAGAAAATTGTGAACCAGATTACAGATTATGTAACTGGGCAAATGAACTATTTTGCTTCTATGGACGACAATAACCAACGCATAAGTGGCCAAGACATCCAGATTTGTATGTCTGCCATCAACGAAATGGTTAAATTTACCAAGGACAACAACGAACCTGCCTTGAACCAAAAACTGACAGGTTTGCTCAATACTTACCAGGCTAAGTTTGGGGCGATGTTCCAGCAACAGCAGCCGCAATAAATTTTACCCGATAAAAGAAGCATGGGGATAAACAGCAAAGCCGGTTTTTTAACCGGCTTTTTTGTTGGAAGCTTTATGTCAGTTGTTGGTTTTTTAAATTTTGCCCTGGCAGTTTTCATGCTTCTTTTATGGCATAAAATTTAGTGGGCCTGTAATTTTAGGTTTGGCTAAAGCCGGAAATTGGTTTGTCTTTGTCCCACGGCCTTAAGGCCGTGGCAATTGGACTTCACTTTAAACAATCCCTTGTTATTTTAGACTTTGTAATTAGGGTTTTTTAAAAACCCAATGATTTTATGCAGGTAAAAGAAGTATCAAGCTTTTTCCAGCATCAATTCAAACAATTTCAAAATTAGAATTTGTTGCAGATGGATAATTTGTTGTAAACAAGCCGGTTGAAATTGCCACGGCCTTTAGGCCGTGGATGCTTAAGATTAACGGTTGGCTTTAGCCAAAATATCCTTGAAACCAGGTTTATTCCTGCTTCATTTCCGGGTAAACCATAATCTTTGAATGGTCGTTGAACAGCAATTCCATCCTTCTCGTCATGTGGTCAAAACTGCCGCGGTAGGCCACCGAACTTTTGCGGGCACAAATCACAATCAACAAATCTGTGTCC
>CAXTKQ010000098.1:0-4950 GCA_964244955.1 uncultured Sphingobacteriaceae bacterium
GGACAGCGTGCTTTCTGTTGCCGATAACACCACTGTTTTGCCGGGCAGCGGCGTTATCCGGTAAAATTAGGTCAGGGTTGCGGCTTGATGATTAAAGCAAGCAAACGCCGGTAGTCTTCTTCCGTGTCCACATCAATTGCCGCACCTTCAAAAGGGACAACAGCAACATTGCTTTGATGCGCCTTGAACAGCCATTGTGCGCCTTTTTCCGGTGGCAGGTTTTGCAGGACAGGAAACAAGGCACGGTCAAAAATAGCCGGAACGCCCTGGGTTTCCGCATAATCGGTTGCCACAACCATGCTTCTTTTATCGGTATAAAATTGGGCAAGCAGGCGTTGCAAATGCTGTGTGTTGATCAAAGGCTGATCGCAAAGCAAAATTAAAACAGCATCAACTTTTAAAAAACCGGGGTGATGGCCGAGTGCATGGATGCCGGCACGAATGGAAGAACCCATTCCTTGCTGCCAATCCGGGTTATGGATGAGTTGAACTTGCTTGCCGCTTTCTACTTCGCCCATCAATTCTTCATGCAAAAACCCGCTTACCACAATCACCGCTTTTGGCGAAACGGACAATGCTGTTTTTACCACATGTTTTATTAAGGTTTCGTTCTGATAATGAAGCAGTTGCTTTGGTTTTCCTAAACGGGAAGATGAACCGGCAGCGAGGACAATAACTCCAATTTCGGGATCAGATTTTGGGGTTTCTAAAGTGTTCAAAGTGTAGAAGCGGCAATAGATTTACGGTTATGGATCGGGCCATTCAAATCACGCAGGAAACCCGCTTTGCTTTGATGTTTTACGGCCAACAGTTCGGCCATGATGGCAACCGCAATTTCTTCAGCAGTTTCTGCACCAATGTTTAAACCAACCGGGCCATGCAAACGTTCGCTTTCTGCTTCGCTTAAATTAACCCCTGCTTTTTGGAGATCATCCAGCAAGCGGTCTGTTTTTTTACGCGGACCTAAAATGCCGATATAAGTTACAGGCGGGAAAGAAACCAGTTGTTGCAGCACTGCAAAATCATAATGGTAATTGTGGCTCATCAAAACCGCGTAACCCGGAAAAAATTTATGCTTTTGTAAATCAGTTAACTTAACAACTTCCACCGTTTCTGCTTCCGGAAAACGTTGCACGGTTGCCTGCGGTGTTCGCCCATCAATAATATGGATGCGCCAACCCAGGCCTGTTGCCAATTTAACCAAAGGCTGCGCATCGTTTCCGGCTCCAAATACGGTTAATTGCGGCGCAGGCAAAATTACTTCGAGAAACAAGCGGAGGTTTTCTTTGCCTGCCAAATAATCTTTTGTTAAAGACTGGCCGGATTGAAAAACTTCCAGCGCATCTTTTAAAATGAACTGGTCTGTTGTTTCGTTTCCGGTTAAATTTAATTTTTGTTGATTGAAATCAGTAAGCAAAACACGTTTACCGCACAAATTACTGATGCTGTTTTTAGCACCTAAAATGGTAATTAAAACAACTTGCTGGTCCTGGCGGGAAGTTTTCCGCAACAACTCAATTGGGTTATTTGGGTCAGCATAATCAATAGATTCCAGTAGAATGTGGATTGTCCCTTCGCAGCCCAACTGTGCGCCGTGCTGCAAATCTTCTTCAATATCAGTGCTGTCGTAGATGATCGTTTCGCTTTTTCCGGTCAGCATCACGCGTCGCGCCCTTCGCAAAGCATTGCCTTCCAAACAGCCGCCACTAATGCTTCCGGTTAAATGGCCATCATCGGTTACCAACATCCGTGCGCCCGGCCTTCGGTAAGACGAGCCTTCCACTTCGGTAACGGTAGCCAAGGCACAAGGGTTTTCGGTTTCGTGTTGACGATCGTAAGCGGTTAACAAACGTTGCAGTTCGGACATGGTTTTTTTAGAAATTTAAGGTGGTAAAAGAAGCATTTCCGGCAGGAAAACCAAATGCAGAAATGCTTCTTTTACCTTATAAAAGTTTGTCTGGTGTTACCGGCAGTTCGCGTACCCGCTTTCCTGTGGCATGATAAATGGCATTGTTGATGGCAGCCGTAATTCCGGTGATCCCAATTTCACCGATTCCCCTTGCACCAATTGGTGAAATCAACAGATCCGGTTTGTTGATAAATTCAACCTGAAACTCCGGCATATCTGCATGGACCGGAACTAAATAGTTGGCCAAATCTTTGGTTACCGGCCGCCCGCGGTTTGGATCGTAAATGGTTTCTTCCATCAAAGCCATACCAATCCCAAAAATCATCCCGCCCATAATCTGATTGATGGCCGTTTTCATATTCATGATGGTTCCAACGTCCATCACTGCTACCGCTTTGTCAACGTGAACCATACCCAAATCAGGGTCAACTAAAACTTTAACAAAATGTGCCCCGAAAGAATGGAAAGAAAACGGTTTGCGGTCTATTTTTTCGTCAACCTGAACAAACGGGTTTCCTTTGCTTTCTTCTTCAATCTCCGCTTCCGGGCTTCCTCCCGCTGCCGGGTTTGATTCTGTTTGTTGCCGGGTAGAAACTTTAGTGGCAGCTTGTGCCTGCAAATCCTGCAAGTTTTGGCGTTTTAAAATATCAGTATAGGCATCTCCGGTTTCCGTTTTTGTTCTAATAACGATACGTCCGTTTTCCGCAACCAAATCATCTTCTTTTTGCCCGTGCAAAGGCGATTTTGCATCGGCAATTGCCATCTTTTTCAGCTTGTTTACCAAACCGAGGGAAGCGGCGCGGGTGGCAGGCCCAACACTTGCGGTAACTTGAGAGCCACCGGAGTTTGCGCCTTTCGGAAACTCGCTGTCGCCTATTTTAACCTTTACTTTTTCCAACGGCAAACTCAGCGCATCGGCAGCGGTTTGGGCCATAATAGTATATGTTCCGGTTCCAATGTCTTGCGTAGCGCACATTATTTCTACATGTCCGTCTGCAAATATCACCGCTTTGGCAGAAGACGCACTTCGGTTTGCCGGATAAGTTGCGGTTGCCATGCCATATCCAACCAAATATTTGCCTTCTTTCATTGATCTGGGTTCTGCATTGCGTTTGTTCCAGCCAATCAAATCAGCACCTTTTTGGTAACATTCTTTTAAGTATTTGGATGAAAAATCTTTCTTTTTATCCTCGTCTTTTTCTGCATAATTTACGAGCCGCAATTGTACCGGGTCAATTTTTAATTTGTAGGAAAGTTCATCCATGGCAACTTCCAGCGCGTAAGTTCCCGGCGCTTCGCCAGGCGCGCGCATTGGGCAAGGGGTTACTTTGTTTAACCGTACCAATTTGTGGCTTACGTCTACGTTCGGGCTGCTGTATAACATTGGAGTTGCCACGCCCGCCGTTTCTACAAATTCATCTACAAAAGAGGATTCAACGGTACTATCGTGTTTTATGGCAGAAAACTTGCCTGCCTGGTCTGTCCCTAAACTTACTTTTTGAATGGTTTGCGACCGCCGGCCTGCCGTTGTAAAGTTTTGCTGGCGTTTTAAAACAAATTTTACCGGCCGGCCAACTTGTTTTGCTGCCATTGCCGCCAAAACAGTGTTCGGCCAGGAGAAACCTTTCGAACCAAATCCGCCGCCAATGTAATAGGCCATCACCCTGATTTTTTCTTTGGGAACGCCCAGCATCGAAGCCATTAAAGTTTTTGTGCCGGCTACAGATTGCGTTGCATCATAAATGGTAACCGTTTCGCCTTGCCATACGGCAACCGTTGCGTGAGGTTCCATGGCGTTGTGGTGGTAAACCGGCGTGGTGTAGGTTTCTTCCATTTTTACCGCTGCCGATTGTAACGCATGGTCTGCATTTCCCCGGCTAACCTGCGTTTCTGACCCGGTTGATGCTTTTTCTGGCTTATAAGCTTTCTCTTTGTTTTTTTCCAGGTCAAAAATTGGTGTCTCAGATTGATAATCTACTTTAACCAAAGATGCCGCATGTTCTGCCTGTTCATAGGTTTCGGCCATTACCAAAGCAACAATTTGCCCATCGTAAAAAACGCGGTCGTTTTGCAGCGGCAAAAGGTCTTTCTCTGCAAACTTGCCGCCGCCCGGGTCAGAACTTTGAGGCGAATGCAATTGCATCGAGTTTTTATAAGTCATCACGCCAACTACTCCCGGCGATTTTTCGGCAACGCTGGTATTGATATTTTTTATCCTGCCTTTCGTAATGTTGCTGGTTACCGCAACGGCATGGACCATATTTTTTAGATTGAATTCGGCTGCATAAGTAGCGCCACCGGTTACTTTCAGTTTTCCGTCAACACGGTCAACTGGTTTTCCTACTGTCTCGTTCATACCATTCCTCCCACTGTTTCCAAAGCACGTACAATGGTGCGTTTTGCCAGCTCAATTTTAAAAGCGTTATATTTATGTGGTTTTGCATCGGCCATAGCGGCATCGGCTGCTGCCTTAAATGTTTGGGCGTTTGCAGATGCGCCGTTCAGTACTTTTTCTGCCGCCAATGACCGCCACGGTTTGGTAGCCACGCCGCCCAAAGCAATGCGCGAATTGTTGATTTTTCCGTTAGCAACATCCAAAGCAACGGCAGCAGAAGTGAGTGCAAATTCGTAAGAAGCCCGATCACGAACTTTTAAATAATGCGATTTGGCAGCAAAAGGCAAATTTGGCAAAGTAACCGAGGTAATCAATTCTCCCGGCCTTAAAATGGTTTCGTATTGCGGCGTTTTACCGGGGATGATATAAAAATCATTAAAAGGAATACTGCGAACGCCTTTTGCAGTTTGCACCTGAATAGTTGCACCCAAAGCAGCCATCGGTACGCACATATCAGAAGGATGTGTGGCGATGCAGTTTTCCGTTGTGCCTAAAACAGCATGGTTTCGGTTATAGCCCGGAATGGCAGAGCAACCTGTTCCCGGTTCGCGTTTATTGCAGGGAAAAGCGGTATCGTAAAAGTAATAGCAGCGCGGCCTTTGCAGCAGGTTTCCGCCAACAGATGCCATGTTGCGCAATTGCGCCG
>CAXTKQ010000098.1:4960-15113 GCA_964244955.1 uncultured Sphingobacteriaceae bacterium
GGCACCGGAAAGTATTGCTTCCGACAACATCGGAAATTGTTTGGTAATGGCAGGATGATAAGCAACCGTAGTGTTTTTTACCAGTGCGCCTATTTTGATGCTGCCGTCAGCTTGTGTTTCAATTTGGTTGAGGTTTAAGCCGGTAATATCCACCAGTTGTTTTGGCGTTTCGATATACAGCTTCATCAAATCAATGATGTTGGTGCCGCCGGCAATAAATTTGGTGTCTTTAGAGGAAGCAGCGGCAATGGCGGTTGCGTTGTTTTGCACCCGAACTAATTTAAATGGTTCCATAATGTTTTCTTAGTCGGATTGGTTTAGGCAGTTTGTTGTTGTACTTCTTTTATGGCACTTAAAATGTTCTGGTAAGCGCCACAACGGCAAATGTTCCCGCTCATAGATTCCCGGATTTCGGCATCGGTTTTGGCATGGCCTTCTTTTACCAAACCTACGGCCGAACAAATTTGTCCCGGCGTGCAGTAACCGCGCTGGTAAGCATCGTGTTTGATAAAAGCTTCCTGCATCGGGTGCAGTTTTTCGCCGTTGGCCAAACCTTCTACGGTTGTAATTTGTGCATCATGGCACATCCCGGCCAATACCAAACAAGAGTTGACCCGGTTGCCGTTCATTAAAACCGTGCAAGAACCGCACTGGCCATGGTCGCAACCTTTTTTTGTTCCGGTCAGCATCAGGTTTTCGCGTAAAGCATCTAATAAAGTTGTCCTCGTGTCTAAATTCAAGGTTTGGCTTTTTCCGTTGATCATTAGCGTTACGCCGTTCACTTCCACCGGTGCAATGGCCGCCCTTTCTGCTTCCTGCCCTGCTGCCGAAGTAATCAGCGGCGCCAGCGATAACCCTGCCCCGGCCACGGCTATTTTTGATAAAAAGCTGCGCCTGCTTGCGCCGCTTCCCGTTAAACCCGAGCTTTCGTTTTCGGGTTTGTTTGCTTCTTCTTTTTCCACCGCTTGTTTCTTTTTCAGCAATAACTTTTCCCAAGCAGATAATGTTTTTGGCTGCACACGATTCTTTTTGTAACAATCCTATTTTCTGGCAAATGCTTCTTTTATGCCTATTTTTTAGGCATTTAAAAATTTAGGCTGATGGAAATTCATACGGGCCATCAGTATTTTTTGCCTAAAAACCGGCAAATAAAAAAAGGACCTCAAACGGGGAGAATGAGGTCCTTTTAACCAATTATAAACCTAAATATGAAGAGCACAAATATAGTGTGAAAAATACACTAAGCAAGGCCGGTTTTAAGATTTAACAAAAATTTAACGTTGATGGGAATGGTGGTGGTTTTCGGTATTATCGAAATTACGCGGGTAAAAGAAGTAGGGTAAGTTTAAACAGATTGAAAATCTGTAGCTCAAAGGTCGGGGTTGCAAACCCGCGACCAGTGGATACTAAAAACTTAACCTATAACCTTTTAACTTTACTGATTTATAATGGACTTCAAAATAAATACTAACCCAACAATCATACTTAAAATTGCCGTTATCCAAAATTGGATAAACTGTGGCAATAATTGCCCCTTCCAGTTTGTCGCTTCAGAAGCGGGCTTTTTCCTTCTAACGTAATAATACATAAATAGTCCAACTATTAAAAAAGCTATTCCTGATAATAAAAGTTTAATATCCATATTACAATTTCTTGTATTTGCCTGTTACTATTAAGAACATTCAATCCCGATCTTTAAGTTTCATATTTAAAATCTTCCAACTCTACAATTAAACATACTTCTTTTACAGGCAAAAAATGGGTGCGACAAATAGCTTTTAATCCAACCCATACTCCTTCAACTTCCGGTACAACGTAGCAATACCAATATTTAACAAACGCGCAGTTTCCGTGCGGTTGCCTTTGGTATGGTTAAGCACACGTTGGATATGCAATTTTTCGATGGAATCCAAATTAAACGATTGCGGCTGATCGGGCAGGTTAGAAAGCACTTGTTTCTGTAAATTAATCGGCAACAAAGATTCGTTCAAACCGTTCTCATCCGCCAAAATCATAGCGCGTTCAATGCTGTTTTTTAATTCGCGGATATTGCCCGGCCAATTGTAGGTTTCCAGTTTTTCGATAAAAGTCCGGCTTAATTCTGGAACCGGCTTTTTCACTTTTGCCGCAAAATATTGTACAAAAAAAGCAGTTAACAATTTGATGTCCTTTTTTCGTTCGCGCAATGGCGGCAACATAATTTGAAAAACCGACAACCGGTAATAAATATCCAGCCGGAAAGTGCCTTTTGCCGTTTCGGCCAGCAAATCGCGGTTAGTTGCAGTGATGATACGGACGTTAACTTGCGTTGGCCGCGTATCGCCAATTTTGATAAATTGCTGCGATTCTAAAACGCGCAACAGTTTCGCCTGCAAATCCAGGTCCAGCTCTCCTATTTCATCCAAAAAAATGGTGCCGCCGCTGGCTTCTTCAAAAAGCCCTTTTTTATCTTTTAACGCATTGGTAAAAGCACCGGCCTTGTAACCAAACAGTTCGCTTTCCAACAATTCTTTGGTAAAAGCACTGCAGTTTACGGCAACAAAAGCTTTGGCTTTCCGGCTGCTGGCCTGATGGATGGCCTCTGCAAAAACCTCTTTTCCGGTCCCGGTTTCGCCCAAAAGCAAAACGGTGGTATCGGTTACAGCCACTTTTCGGGCCAAACCTACGGCTTCGGTTATCGCTGCCGAGGTGCCGATAATCCGCTCAAAACCAAAACGGCTGCTTAGTTTGTTTTCCAGTTCCAGTACGCGGCGCTGCAAATGCGCTTTGTCCATCGCTTTGCTCACCAGCGGAACAATCCTATCATTGTCATCGCCTTTGGTGATGTAATCGAAAGCGCCGTTTTTGATAGCCGTAACGCCGTCGCTGATGGTTCCGTAAGCCGTTATAACGATAACTTCGGTTGCCGGCCAGCCTTCTTTGATCTTTCGGGTCAGTTCGATGCCATTCATGTCCGGCAGTTTTACATCGCTTAAAATCACATCAAAAGTGTCGTGTTCCAGCTTTTTTAAACCTTCTTTGGCGGTTGCCGCTTCGGCCACCTCGTAGCCTTCTAACTGCATAATGCGCGACAAAAGCTTGCGCAAACGGTCTTCGTCATCAATAATCAGCAGTTTACCCTTTTGCATATAACCGTTTTGTTTTGGCTTGAAATGAAGCGTTTCGTTATCAAATTTTGTATCGTAAAAGAAGCATTAAATCTGTTTTGTAACAAAAATATTAAATGTAAAAATGGCTTGGTTGCCAAATAAAATTGAATTTTCCTTAATAATAACTACTTTTGCCGCATCTTTTAGCTATGTTCAAACATTCTGCACCTTCCTTTGCTTATCTGCCGGGAAGCTAATTTTATGATTGCAACAACCCCAAAAATATGCCTGTAAAAGAAGCATTGTTCTTTTTTCTGATTGTCCGGGTTTTATTTTTACCATTTTATCTTCTTCATTTTTTTTCATTATGAATTCACATTTAAAAAAGTTGTCTGCCGCGGGTATGCTCGTTACGCTGGGCATTATTTTTGGCGATATCGGAACTTCTCCGCTTTACGTATTTCAAACGCTATTAACCGAAGGCGGAAAAGTGAACCAGGAATTGGTGCTAGGTTCTATTTCCTGCGTGTTCTGGACGCTTACGCTGCAAACCACTTTTAAATACATCATCATAACACTGCAAGCTGATAACAAAGGCGAAGGCGGTATTTTTTCTTTATACGCTTTGGTTCGGCGTTATGGAAAATGGCTGGCTATTCCTGCTATTATCGGTGCAGGCACGCTGCTGGCCGATGGTATTATCACGCCGCCCATTTCGGTTACTTCCGCTATCGAAGGGCTGCATTTAGTTCCGGCTTTGTCCAAATACATCGTACCCGGAAACGAACTGATCCTCACTATCGTGATCGGTATTATTTTACTGCTTTTCTTTTTTCAACAGTTTGGCACCAAAGTTATCGGTTCTGCTTTTGGCCCAGTAATGCTGCTTTGGTTTATCATGCTGGGCGTTTTAGGGACCATACAAATTGCACAATTTCCGCAAATATTCAAGGCTTTAAGCCCGCATTATGGTTTTGAACTGCTGACCAACCATCCACGCGGTTTTTGGCTTTTGGGTGCCGTTTTTTTATGTACTACCGGTGCCGAAGCTTTGTATTCCGACTTGGGCCATTGCGGCAGAAAGAACATACAGGTAAGCTGGATTTTTGTTAAAACAACTTTGATGCTGAATTATTTGGGACAAGGTGCCTGGGTGCTGTTGCAACCCGCCAATACTTCTTTTACCAACCTAAATCCGTTTTTCCAGATTGTGCCGCACGCGTTTTTGGTGCCGAGTATTATCCTGGCAACGTTTGCCACCATTATTGCCAGCCAGGCTTTGATCAGCGGTTCGTTTACCTTAATCAGCGAAGCCGTAAGCATGAACTTTTGGCCGCGCGTTACCATCAAATTCCCAAGCGATATCCGCGGACAAATTTATATCCCGAGCATCAACTGGTTGCTATGTTTTGGTTGTATTGCGGTTTCGCTGTATTTCAGAACTTCGGAAGCCATGACTGCTGCTTACGGTTTTTCCATTACCGTTGCCATGCTGATGACCACCATTTTGGTTTATCATTTTATCCGCTACGTTAAACACTGGCCGCTTTGGCTGGTGGTCATCATCCTTTGTATTTTTCTGACGGTAGAAGGCTCGTTCTTTGTGGCCAATGCGGTAAAACTGCTTAAACGTTTGTTCTTTTTGGTGTTTGAAGTTGGTTTGATCTTTACCATGTACATTTGGTACCGCGCCAGAAAAATCAACAACCGTTTGCTCACGTTTATTGACCTGAAAGATAAAATCCCGATGTTTAATGCTTTGAGCGCGGAAACTTCGGTCCCCAAATTTGCCACACATTTAATTTATCTGACCAAAGCCAACAATAGCAACCAAATTGAGCAGAAGATTTTGTATTCAATTTTTAGCCGGATGCCAAAACGCGCTGATATATATTGGTTTATCCATATTGAAAGGGCGGACGACCCATACACTATGGAATACAGCATCGAGGAATTGGCCAACGACAAGATTATCCGTGTTGAGTTCAGGCTTGGTTTCCGTATCCAGCCCCGCATCAATGTGTTGTTTAGAAGGGTGGTTGAAGATATGGTTGCCCGAAAAGAACTGGACATTACCAGCCCTTACGAAGCGTTGAGCCAATACAAACTGGCGGCCGATTTCCGCTTTGTGTTGTTAGAAAAATTCTTGTCTTACGAAAACGAGTTCAGTTTGAAAGAAGGTTTTATTTTGAGAAGCTATTTTGCGATCAAAAAATACGCTTTGAGCGATGCCCAGGCCTACGGTTTGGATACCAGTGAAACCCGTGTAGAAAAAATACCTTTGGTGGTAACGCCTTTTTCCAACTTTGCTTTAAAAAGGATTGAACCGAAAGTACAAGTTCAGTAGCTATTTTTATTACGGCTAAACTTAAAAAGCATTTTACTGATTGAGTTTTAGCTTAACCTTATTAAAAAATCCGTCAGCCTAACCCCGCTGACGGATTTTTTTATGACCAGGCCGATGCTGTTTTTATGCACCTTTTTTTATTGCCTCAACAACCTGTATAAATTTTCTTAATCATAAATCTATTTTATCATTATTTAAAACAAATTAATTTCCTTTTAATTAATATAGAAAGAAGTTGATATTAAAATATTAATTTCAACAGTAATCAATTTAAAAACTATTTAAAAGGAAGAAAAAATGCGTTTTATTTCAACAAAAGTCCACGGAATGCTGGATTACATTATGGGTTTAATCATCATTGCTTCGCCATGGCTTTTTGGTTTTGCAGACGGAACAGCGGCACAATGGGTGCCGGTTGCGGTAGGTATAGTTTTGCTGCTCTCATCGTTGATGACCAATTATGAGTTTTCGGTAGCAAAAATAATTTCAATGCCAACACACTTGAGCTTAGATGTTTTGGCAGGAATTTTCCTGATTGCTTCGCCATGGCTTTTTGGTTTTGCAGGCCGCATTAGCACACCGCACATTGTGTTCGGTATTTTAGAAATTGGTGCCGGCTTAATGACAAAAACCACACCTGGCACACGCACATCAGTTGCTATTTAACCTTTAGGGTTTGCTCAAAAACCAGCAGGCCGGAACTGTTTTTATAAGTGCTTCGGTTATTAATCAGCTTGTACCTTTTAAAAATGGGTACAAGCTTTTTTGTTGTACAAGAAGTATTTGTAATTCTATCCAATCAATTTAAAATTGAACACTGAAAAAAGGGTGGTAAAAACAGTATCGGCAAAAACATCAACTTTGTTCTAAGTTAAAAAAATGTGCTGCATATGCTGCCACGCCGTGTTCAATATTGGTTTTAGAAACGGCATAGGCAGCGTCTTTAAGTTGTTGCACACCGTTGCCAACTGCAATCCCAAACTTTGCTTCTTTTATCAACTCAAAATCATTGTGGCCATCACCAAAAGCTATTACATTTTCCCAACCGATACCCGCAAATTGCGGCAATTGGTTTAATAGTGTTGTTAAACCCTGGCTTTTATTGGTTGGCGGCGTTATCTCTAAATAAACATCTTTTGACCGCCAAATAGCCAATTCTGCCTCGGCCCGCAATTCTTTTTCGATCAAATCCAGCAGTTCCGCTTTTCCCATAAGCATTACTTTGTGCGCGCCGTTTGCCATAAAAGCAGCCAAGGCTTCCGCAGAAAAACCGGTCAACAAACCATCAGGACGAACGCGCGTGTTGTTAGTTTCCCGTTCCGTATAAAAATCTATGGCAGAAGCCAGCCAGGTATTATTTTGGAAAATACTGATGTGAAGGTTGTGCAACTGCGCCATTTTTAGCATTGCCTGCACTTTTTCTCCGGCAATGGTAACGGAGGAAATTACTTTTTCAGGGCCAAAAGCTACACCCGAGGAAAGCGTTAAAGCACCGTTATAGCAAATCAAAGGCTGGTCTTCGATGTTCAAAGTTTGCTGGATGTGCCACAACGCTTTCGGCATCCGGGAAGATGCCAGTACTATTGGAATGCTTTTATTTAACTGTTTAAACACCCGGATGGTCCGTTCGTCCACTGCCCTATCCTTGTTTAAAAGTGTGCCGTCTATATCTGTACAAATCAGTTTTACCATTGTTTTTATGTTGAAAGATGGGCAACCGGGCTAAAATTATAAACTATTTTGAGAAAAACAGAAGTGCAAATGCGGCACCGTGGTTTTAGGCTGATTTTGTTGTCGCGCTTCACGGTCTTTTTACCAAATAATGCAGTATAATGCTTTTTTTACCACACAAAAATCAATCCTTTAAGTTATTGTTCAAAATCAAGAAACTTAATTATGGATAGTATCAATCAACAGCAGCCGGAAGACAATTTGAAGGATTTGCAAGGCAGCGATGCCGCACAGAAAATGAAAGCCCTGGCCGAACGTGCCGACACTTGCTTTTTTTGCTCGAACATTAAAACCGGGCTTCCGTTTTCAACCCGGCCAATGTCGGTTTTAAAAGTAGATGATGCCGGGAACTTTTGGTTTTTAAGTTCAAACGACAGCAATAAAAACCAGGAAGTAAGCCACGACCCTTTTGTACAGTTATTGTTTCAAGGTTCTTCCTTTTCCGGTTTTTTAAATGTTTATGGCATTGCCGAAGTAAGTACCGACAAAGCAAAGATCAAAGAACTTTGGAAGCCAATTTTGAAGACCTGGTTTACCGAAGGCGAAGACGACCCGCGCATCACGGTTATCAAAGTTGACCCGACAGACGGTTATTATTGGGACAACAAACACGGCAATGCCATCGCTTTTATCAAGCAGGCCGCCGGAGCCGTAATTGGTAAAACCATTGATGATTCTATCGAGGGCAAACTGGAAGTAGAATAAAAAAATAGGGATAAAAGAAGCATCAACCTAATTGTCAAGCCTTTGGTTTGATAGCTTATTTACAAATGCAAAAAGCCTGTTTTCTTTATGGAAACAGGCTTTTTACTTGTGATAAAATTTGAAATTAGAATTTTTATCGTTGCTTTAAATCTAAAAAAATTATTACTGTTTGTTTAAAATATATGGCCCGGATTTATCCCAGCCAACTTTTAAATTGGATAAAAAATAGGTTTTTCCCTGGTCATTGTTTCCCTGATAAAACAAATAAGTATCGCCGTTGTCGTTTTCAAAAATACAAGGATGGCCAGATTCGCTGCTGTTCCAAGTTCCGGGTTTTCCATTGGCCAAAAAAGGCATGTTTGATAATCTTTTCCAGGTAATGCCATCTGTACTTTCGGCCACGCCAATTTGTTGCGGCGCGTTGTTGTAACTTCCTGCATAAAATAGATACAATTTATTGTTTCGTTTGATGACCGTTGCGCCTTCAATACATTTGCCTTCCCAAGGCAAAGTTGGTTTTAAAATGGATGAATCAGAAGCTTGTTTCCAACTATCACGGCTAAAATCTGTACTTGCAGGCGCAGTGGCTACACCTTGCTGCTGGATAACACCGCTGCTATCACGGGTAGCATAATAAAGAAAGTATTGGTTTTTGAAGAAGTAAACCTCTGCATCAATTGCCCTGCCGTTGGTCCAGTTTCCTGCTGCCGGATGAAAAATCGGGTTGCTATTGTCCCGGATAAAATGGATGCCATCAGCAGATACAGCATGGCAGATGGCATCTTTTGGCCCGTTGCCATAAGTTTGGTAAAACAAATGTATTTTACCATTTTTCACCAATGCGCCAGGCGCACAAAACCCTTTTTGTTCATAAACAGCTTCTGGTTTTAACTCTCCTATTTTCGTCCAATTGTATAAATCCTTGCTTTCGGCAATGCCAATGTTCCAACCCAGCATACCGTTGCTCTTATCGTTGCCCATCTTGCGCGAATAATACATCAGGTATCGCCCTTTAAACTTAACTACGATGGGATCTTTGGCCAGCGGAATGCCGGTTGCGGTACTATCACTAAAATACATGCGTGGTTTGTTTTGTGCGTATGCAGTACTGATTAGCAGCAGCGCTAAGGCAATTAACCCAAATGGTTTAGCAAAAAAGGCTTTCATCTTTAATTTATATTTTTTTAAAATTAAAACTTCAAAAATTATAAATGAAGATTAAGCACAGATAAAATAATTTATACCTTTAATGCAGCCAAAATAAATGTTCAATTAACACTTAAAAAAGGAAACCCCTAAAAATCAAGCTTATGTTAGACCTCAAACTTCCGGAATTAACGGACTACAAACCGTTAACAGATGCACAAATTGCAGGATTTCGCAAAAATGGGCACGTTTTAATTCCAACTATACTCAACAAAGACGAGGTAGCCGCATACCGCGATGCCATCAACGAAGCAGCCAACAAACACAACACCGAAAAGCGAAAGCTGGAAGAACGCGACACGTATGGCAAAGCTTTTTTGCAGATCATGAATTTATGGGAAGTTGACCAGCAGGTTAAAAAATTTACGCTGGCCAAACGAATGGGCAAAATTGCTGCCGATTTACTTGGGGTAAAAAATGTACGCATTTACCACGACCAAGCTTTGTACAAAGAACCGGGCGGCGGGTTTACGCCCTGGCACCAAGACCAATATTACTGGCCGGTAGATACCAACAACACGGTAACGATGTGGATGCCTTTGATTGATATAACCAAAGAAATGGGCATGCTCACCTTTGCGTCTGGCTCGCACCAGGCTGGTTTTGTGGAAAATGTTGCCATTTCTGATGAATCGGAAACGATGCTGGAACGCTATATCAAAGAAAAAGGCTTTGCGCTTGAACAACCTGCCGCCATGCAAGCCGGAGATGCTTCCTGGCACTACGGCTGGACACTGCATTCGGCCCCGGGAAACCTGTCAAAAGATACCGTACGGGAAGTAATGACGGTTATTTATATTGCTGATGGCGCCCACGTAACTCCGCCTCAAAACAAACACCAGGAAAATGACCGCCAGCGCTGGCTGTGCGGCTTGGAACCGGGCGAACCGGTGGCATCCAAACTAAACCCATTGGTTTTATAAGCATGGCCATTTTTTGTGAAGCTGCCATTACCGATGGAGACGGAAGCCTGCTGATAGACGAAATTGAAGTAGCCGCGCCTGCTGTAGATGAAGTGCTTGATCAAATTAAAGCAGCAGGATTATGCCATACCGATTATGATTCGCTGAGCTGG
>CAXTKQ010000099.1:0-15091 GCA_964244955.1 uncultured Sphingobacteriaceae bacterium
GGCGTTGTTCGCGTTTTTCGATGCGGATTTCTTTTGGCAAATAATTTACATACCTTTAACGTTAGTATTAAGTTTAGATTTTGATTAAAAGTTTTGGTAGTAAAGAAACGGAGCGGGTTTGGGAAGGAATTCAATCAAAAAAACTTCCAACCGATATGCAAAACGTTGTGAGAAGAAAATTGAGAATGATCAACAACGCTCAAAACTTAAATGATTTAAGGGTCCCGCCAGCCAACCATTTAGAAAAGCTTAGCGGTAACTTATCAGAATTTTATAGCATTAGGATTAACAAACAATGGCGGGTTATTTTCAATTGGGAAAACGACAATGCATTTGAAGTTGAAATTATAGATTACCATTAACAAGCCGAATTATGGAAACGCTGAAAAATATACACCCGGGAGAAATCTTAAAAGAAGAATTTTTGGATCCGTTAGGGATTACGGCATACAGGTTGTCAAAAGAAACGTTTATCCCGCAAACAAGAGTTGGCGAAATCCTTAAAGGCAATCGTAGGATTACAGCGGATACAGCATTACGGTTAGCGAAATATTTAGGAACATCGGCAAAATTTTGGCTTGGATTGCAAGACGATTATGACCTGGAAGAAGAAAAAAACATAAAGAAACCAGAATTTGAAAATATTCGGCCGGTAAAAACCAATGCTGCATAACATAAAAAGGCTTGCTGCTAAACGCCTTACAACAAATTTTATTTGGTAAAAGAAGCATTGTCAAAACCCCAATGCTTTTTTTACCGCACAAAAATTCAGATCAAGCCTTTGTCCCGCAGTTCCCGCTGTTTTTCTTTTTCGCGGCGGCGTTGCTCGCGTTTTTCAATGCGGAGTTCTTTTGGCGTTTTGGCCGTTGTATCGGCAGCGGGTTTGCTAACCGGTTTTTTCTCGACCGCTTTTTCTACCGTGTCTTTTTTGCCAAACAAACGCTGTAAAAAGTTTAAATGCTGCATCGGCCCAACGCCAGCATCGGCATCGCCTTCCTGGTTCAAACTATCCACGGCCATTGTATCAACAGGCGCCATTTTTGGCCGCAAAGCTTCCCGAAGGCGAACCGTGTAAAAACCATAAGCCGATGAATCCGGCGGCGTATAACCTTTGGAAGCCATCAGCCGGCCAATCAAATTAAAATAACCATGTATGGACGGCCGTAAACTGCCATCGGGCAAAAAAGAATACAAGCCCGATTTTGGTTTCGGAACAATGCTGGCCAGATAAATACTTTCGCCAATAGTGAGTTGCGAAGGCGATTTGCCGAAATAATAGCGCGAAGCTTCGCCAATACCATATACATTTCGTCCCCACTCGATGATGTTGAAATAAACTTCCAGCATCCGGTTTTTAGTGCTCACGCCATTATTTTCGATGATCCAAACGATCAAAATTTCCTCGATTTTTCGGGCAAGCGTTTTTTGCCGGCTTAAAAAAACGTTCTTCACCAATTGCATGGAAATTGTGCTTCCGCCACGTTTAAACTGTTTTTCTTTAAAATCTGTGGCGATGGATTTCCGGATGGATTCTTCCACAAAGCCGTGATGGCGGTAAAAAGAAGGATCTTCGGAAGTCATCACCGCGTAGCGCAGGTTTGGCGAAATCTGGTCTAAAGGCGTAAAATTAGGATTGGAAGGGCCAACCGTTCTTGGCGGCATCGGTTTGCCTTTTTCGTAAGGCGTGTACACAAAAACCTGGTTCAGTTTGGTCAAATCTGTCTCGCCATATTGCAGCACTTTAAAGTTCTCTTTTTGCAAACCCGAATCAAACTTTACGTTGTCCGGATCTTTAGTGTTGAGGTAAAAATTCAACCCGTATTTTAACTTTCCGGAAACGCGGATCCCGGCTAAAGATTCAAATAAACCGCTTGGAAAAGAGTTGAACAGCGATTGCGCATCCAGCCAATCCGTACGCAGTTTCAACTCATAAATTTTGGTTGGTTTTAGCGTGATTTTGATAAACGGACTGGCCGAAACATTTTTAAGATGGATAACCGAAGAACTGTCCACGGAAACATAATTTTCGCCCACAAAAACATTGGCATCAATAGAAGCGCTGGGAACTACAATATCATTTGAAGCGATTTTTGGATGATTGATGAGCAAATTTCGCACAAAACACGAACTGTAAATCTGCGTTTCATCGCCGCTTTGCCCTTCTTTTTTCAACTCGGTGCCGGCGGTGTCAAAGTTGAGTTTCAGCCCGTACTTTTTTTGGATAAAAGGAAGTTCTACCTTCTTGTTATCGGCATACAATTTCAAGGCAACATTTTTATCCGAAGTATTTACGTTGCCGGCAATATGCCAGGTTGCGTAACCATTGTTCACCAAAATAGTCGAATACAGCTTGCCGCGTTCAATCACCGCTTTTGGGATTTGCAGGTTCAAGCGGTTGGTATCGTCATGAAAAGCAATATCAAAGTTGCTTAGGTTAAGGTCATCCGGGATTTTGTATAAAAACTGTGTCATCAAATTATGCGCAAAATCGGCCAGGTTCGCACTTGATTTTTTGGTGCTGTCGCTTTTCTTCCGAAACAAAAACTCGTAGTTGCGTACTCCTTTTATGCTGCTTAAATTGAGTTTGCCGTCTTCCATGATAATGGTAGAAAGCTTAACATTCCCAAACAGTAATGGCCAGACTTTTACGCTGACCTGGAAATGCCTGATTTTTAACAAACTGTCCCGTTCAAAAGGGACAACGGTAATGTCTTTCAGGTTAACCGTGGTGAGGCCGGTAAAGCTGGCCGAACCTATTTTTACATCTAAATTATACTCGGTCTTGGCTTTTAATTTAGCTTTGTCCAAAGCTTTTTCAAGCAAAACCTGCCGTTTAGAATAAGCAATTAATCCCGCTATTGAGAGAAGTACCAGCAAAGAAACAAGAACAATAAGACCGATTTTAAGATATTTACGGTTTAAACGGCGCATCTGTAAATTTTGGCTAAAACTAATTAATCTTTTTTGCTGTCAATTGTTCTGCAGCAGTTTTTTATTTTTATCGAGAACGGAGAAAATGCTGTTTTTATCATACAAAAATCCAACAAAATAATGAGTATTACACGGGAAGAAGTTTTAAAGGCATTGAGTTATGTGGAAGACCCGGACTTGAAAAAAGACCTGGTTACCTTAAACATGATCGAAGATGTGGTGATTGAAGGAAACCGTGTCAGTTTTTCGGTGGTGTTGACTACGCCTGCTTGTCCGTTAAAAGCCATGATCGAAAATGCCTGCCGGAATGCCATTTTACATTTTGTAAGTAAAGACGCTGAGCTGCATATCAACATGACTTCGCGCGTAACCACGCCAAAAAATGTGGGCGTTCCGGGCGTAAAAAATATTATCGCCGTTGCATCCGGTAAAGGCGGTGTTGGCAAATCAACTGTTGCGGTAAACCTGGCGCTTGGGCTTGCCAAAACAGGCGCAAAAGTGGGTTTGATTGATGCTGACATTTACGGCCCTTCGATCCCGATTATGTTTGGGCTGGAAGGCGCGCGGCCAAGATCATCCGAAGTAAACGGCAAAAGCCGGATAGAACCGATCGAAAAATATGGGATAAAATTATTGTCAATAGGCTTTTTTACCGATCCAAACCAGCCGGTTCCCTGGCGGGGTCCAATGGTTTCTACCGCTGTAAAACAATTGTTTAACGATGCGGAATGGGGTGAGCTGGATTATTTAATCGTTGACCTTCCTCCCGGGACCGGCGACATCCACATCACTTTGACCCAAACTTTCCCGGTTGCCGGTGCCGTGATTGTAACCACGCCACAAAATGTGGCTTTGGCCGATGCGAAAAAAGGTATTGGTATGTTTATGATGACAGCAATCAATGTGCCTTTGCTTGGCATCATCGAAAACATGGCTTATTTTACACCGGCCGAACTGCCGGAAAATAAATACTATATTTTTGGACAAGGCGGCGGACAAAAACTGGCTGCCGAACTGAACATTCCGTTTTTGGGCGAAATTCCGTTGGTTAAAAGTATTAGCGATTCTGGTGATGCTGGCCAACCAATTATTTTGCAGGAAAACAACCCGATGGCAACTGCTTTTTTTGATATGGCCGAACGTGTGGCACAGCAGGTTGCTATCCGAAACGCGCAAACAACAGAAACAGTTGGAGTGAGATAAAATGTTTAAATTTACCCGATAAAAGAAGCATCAAGATGAACCTTTCAGAACAGGTTGAAGAAGCATTAAACACAATCAGGCCATACTTGGAAACCGATGGCGGCAATGTTTCGGTAGAAGAGATCACAGCAACCAATATTGTACGCTTGCGTTTGTTGGGCGCCTGCGGTTCTTGCCCGATGAGTATCATGACGATGAAAGCAGGCATAGAACAGGCCATTATGCGTGCCGTGCCGCAAATAAAAGGCGTAGAAGCTGTAAACCTGACCGATATTGACGACCCGCACGCCGTTCTGCCGCAAAACCTGCAATAAAAATTGTTGTTAACGATTGTTAAATAACGTTTTACATCAACGTTCGTAAAATAATTATTACTTCTTTTGTGCCTGTTTTTTTATATTGGTTTAATACTTTAATTTTAAACTTCACAACGTTTTATAATTGATGAAGAAGCTGCTTTTGGCTTTAGGTTTGTTGATTTCCTTTTCTGCTTATGCGCAAAAAGCAGAGCGGCCTTTGGTGCAATTTTCTGGAATCATTATCAACGCAGACAGCAATACGGTTGTGCCTTACACCAACCTCACCAACCTTTCTTACAAAAAGCAAGTGGTTTCTTCTAATTACGAAGGCTATTTTTCGTTTGTGGCGCACGAGAAAGACAGCATCCGTGTTTCTTCGGTTGGTTATCTCAGCCAAATTATTGTCATTCCCGAAAATATCCAGAATAAAAGTTTTGTGTTGAAAATCAAACTGAAAGCGGAAGCGATAAACCTGCCGATGGTGCGTGTTTTCCCTTGGGCAAGTACGGATGAATTTAAGCGGGATTTTCTGGCCAAAAAATTTGCTGATGATGATTTGGCTTTAGCCGAAAAAAACCTAAACCACGGTTCTGTTATTGCCATGGCGCGTACTTTGCCACACGATGGGCAAACCAACCAAATTATGAACTTGCAGTCTATGCATGATAATCTGGTTCATACAGGTTCTGGGCCAACCAATCCTTTGTTAAACCCGATTGCCTGGGGAAGTTTGATCCGCTCGATCATCCGTGGCGATAAAAGCCGGCAAAGCGACAACAGCAATTAACGGCCTTTTTTTACCGCCGGAAATTTCATTTTATATTCTGCTTTTACAATCCCTTTCGAAATATCGTTCAGTTTTTTTTGGATCAGCCTTTTGCGCAGCGGGCTTAAATGGTCGGTAAACAACTTGCCGTCTGTATGGTCGTATTCATGCTGAATTACCCGCGCCGCCAATCCTTTAAAAGATTCTTCGTGCTGCACAAAGTTTTCATCCAGATAAGAAAGCCGGATATTGCTGCAACGGTAAATATCTTCGCGGATATCCGGGATGCTTAAACAACCCTCGTTAAACGGCCACTTTTCGCCGGTTTCATCAATTAGGTGCGCATTGATAAAAACCTTTTTAAAGTCCTTCAAATCAGGTTCGTCATCATTAAAGGGCGTAGCATCAATGATAAACAAACGGATAGAATGCCCAACTTGCGGTGCCGCCAAACCAACGCCGCGGGCAGCATACATCGTATCAAACATATCTGCAATCAGTTCTTTCAAGTTTGGAAAATCCGGTTCAATATCTACAGAAACACGTTTCAAAATCGGGTCGCCGTATGCTACAATTGGTAATTTCATTAAGGCAAAAATAAGGGTTTAATCCTCCGGCTCAAATAGTAAAGTTAGCATTTGGGCAGGATCAAAAACCTCGTTGCTAACGGCCAGCAAATTGTCGGTAGTAACGGCATTAATTTTGGCGAAAACCTCTTCCAGTGTATCAATTCTTCCAAAATCCATCAGGCTTTTTGCCATGGATAAAATCAATCCCAAACGGTTTTCTTCTGCCAAAGCAATTTGTCCGATAAACTTTTGTTTGGCTTGTTGCAATTGCAACGTGCTTAGTTTTTTATCGCGCAGTTTCTGTAGTTCTTTTTGTACTAAACGCATGGCTTTTGGCGCTTTTTCGGTATCGGTGCCAAAGTAAATCGAAAACAAACCCGTATCGGTTAAAGGCGAATAATTGGATTCAATGGTGTAAGCAATGCCATGTTTTTCGCGGATTTCGAGGTTTAAACGCGAACTCATGCCGTTGCCGCCCAAAATATTGTTCAGTAAAAGAAGCATTGCTTTTCTGTCATCAAATGAAGCATAAGCAGTGGTGCCCAAAACACAATGTGTTTGCGAGATTGCCTTCTCAATCCGAACCAATTCTTTTGCTGACGCAATTGGCTTTACCCGTTTTTTGGGCTTGTTATTTTCCGGCACTTGTCCGAAATAACGTTCGGCCAACTTAATAACTTTAGCAAAATCGTATTGGCCGGTTACCGCAAAAACAGCTTGGTGCGTGTTGTAATTTTGTGCGATAAAAGAAGTAATATCGGCACGCGTTAAAGCACTGACAGATTCCGCAGTACCCAAAATGTTGCGTCCAAGCGCATGGTTTTTAAACAGCAAATCTTCAAAATCATCCTGTATGGCTTCTTCAGGCTGGTCCTGGTACGAAGCAATTTCATCCAGGATCACGCCTTTCTCTTTCTCCAGATCTTCCTGCGGGAAAGTGGAATGAAAGAAAATATCCTCCATCAAATCCATCGCCCTTTCTAAATATTCTTTCAAAAACGAAGCATGGATGCAAGTATATTCTTTGGTGGTGTAAGCGTTTAAATCGGCACCAACCACTTCCAAATAGTTTAAAATCTGGTTGGTGTTCCGTCTTTCGGTTGCTTTAAAAAGTAAATGTTCTATAAAATGTGCCAATCCGTCTTTGCCTTTTTCTTCATCGCGCGAGCCGGCGTTGACCATTAAACAGCAATGCGAAATGGTAGAATCGGTTGGGTAATATAAAATCCGGATGCCGTTGGGCAACTGGTGCGTGTGGTAAATCATCATAAACAGCAACAAAGATAAGCATTAACTGAACGATGGATTTGAAGAAAGCCGGGCGGATGGTTAATTTAGGGCGATAAAAACAGCATCAACATGAAACCGGAAACTGTAACCATTGAAGATAAAACGTTTAAAATCATGATTGATGCAGAAACGATCCAGCAACGGATTGTGGAATTAGGCGCACAACTAAACGCAGAATATCAAGGCAAAAAGCCCGTTTTGCTGGGCATTTTAAACGGCTGTTTTTTGTTTATGGCCGATTTGGTAAAACAAGTTGATATTGATTGTGAAGTTGCTTTCATGAAAGTTTCTTCCTACCACGGCGGCATGGAAAGCAAACGTATGGTTACTGAAGTTTACGATCTGAAGATGGACATTAGCAACCGCCACGTCATCATTATCGAAGATATTATAGATACCGGCCACACTATGCATTTTATTGTGAATAAGTTAAAAGCACGAAACCCGGCTTCGGTTAGTATTTGCACGTTGCTGTATAAACCGGATGCAATGGAACACGAGATTGAGGAAATGAAGCATGTAGCTTTTGAGATCGAAAACAAGTTTGTGGTTGGTTATGGTTTGGATTACAAGGGTTTCGGGCGGAATTTGAACGCGGTTTATCAGGTGGTTTTGTAGGGGAAAAAAGCAGTGATAAAAGAAGCATCGGGATTGAAATACCCATGCTTCTTTTACCACCCTTTTTTAGGCGTTAACCGTTTCTCCGGCCATTTCTTCCAAAATTTCTACGGCCTGGTCTATCGTTCGGATGCCTTCAAAACTGATGCGCAAACTGTTTTTAACTTCTTTGAGATTACATCTTCGCGGATTATCCTGTACAAACTGTAAAATGCGGTGGAAGGAGCCGCTTTCAAAATAAGGCGACTGCTGATTGGCGATAAAATAGCCGCGCAAAATGTTCTTTTTAAGCGATACTTTTTCAAAGCCGAGCGATTTGCCCAGCCATTGCAATCTTACTGTATTCAACATGTCGCGTACTTGGCGCGGAATTGGGCCGAAACGGTCTTCCAATTGTTTTCCGAAAGCTTGTAGCTCCGTTTCGTTTTCAATTTTAGAAAGTTCCGTGTACAGGTTGTAGCGTTCGCCGATGTTGGTTACATATTCATCTGGGATCATTATTTCCAAATCCGTATCAATCTGCGTAAAAGAAACAAACGGGCGAGGTTTTTCATCCTGGAAAACGCCTTGAAACTCTTCGTCTTTCAGTTCCTGGATCGCTTCATCCAAAATTTTATGGTACATTTCAAACCCGATTTCAGCAATAAAACCGCTTTGTTCTGCGCCCAGCAAGTTTCCGCTGCCGCGGATATCCAGATCGCGCATGGCCACATTAAAACCGCTTCCTAAATCAGAAAATTCTTCAATTGCGCTTAACCGTTTTCGTGCTTCGGAAGTTAAGGTGGATAGCGGCGGGCTTAGCAAATAACAAAACGCTTTTTTATTGCTTCGGCCAACACGGCCACGCATTTGGTGCAAATCGCTCAAACCAAACATGTGCGCGTGGTTGATGATGATGGTATTGGCGTTTGGGATATCCAAACCGGCTTCAATAATTGTGGTGGCTACCAAAACATCAAATTCGCCGTTTACAAACTTCAGCATCACATCTTCCAGCGCATCGCCTTCCAATTGTCCGTGCGCAATGCCAACGCTTGCTTTAGGCACCAATTTTTTAATCATGCCGCCTAACTGCGCCAAATCCTGCACGCGATTATGGATAAAGAAAACTTGTCCGCCGCGGTTTACTTCAAATTCAACCGCTTCTTTGATCAGCTTATCGTTAAAAACATGCAGTTCGGTAACTACTGGCTGCCGGTTTGGCGGCGGCGTAGAAATGATGGACAAATCGCGTGCGCCCATCAGCGAAAAGTGCAAAGTACGCGGAATCGGCGTTGCAGTCAGCGTAAGCGTATCTACATTTACACGCATTGTTTTCAGTTTTTCTTTGGTTGAAACACCGAACTTTTGTTCTTCATCAATGATCATCAAACCCAAATCTTTAAACTTAACATCTTTGCTGACCAAACGATGCGTGCCGATTAAAATATCAACCTTTCCATCCGCCACATTTTGCAGCGTATCTTTGATTTGTTTGGATGATTTAAAACGGTTTACATAATCAATGTTGCAGGGAAATCCTTTTAATCGGTCAGAAAACGTTTTGTAATGTTGGGCTGCCAAAATGGTTGTCGGAACCAAAACCGCGACCTGTTTACTATCGGCAACGGCTTTAAAAGCAGCACGAATGGCCACTTCTGTTTTGCCAAAACCAACATCGCCGCAAATCAAACGGTCCATCGGGTGCGGCGATTCCATATCGCGTTTCAAATCATTCGTTGCTTTTTCCTGGTCCGGCGTATCTTCATAGATAAAAGAAGCTTCCAGCTCGTTTTGCAAATAACTGTCTGGTGAAAAAGCTGTGCCATTTTGCGTTTTGCGCACGGCATAGAGCTTGATTAAATCACGGGCAATATCCTTAACTTTTTTTTTTGTGGTTTTTTTGAGGCGTTCCCAGGTATCAGTGCCTAATTTATTCATTTTAGGCATCGTGCCTTCTTTTCCGCTGAACTTGGAAATGCGGTTTAAAGAATTGATGTTGACGTAAAGCAAATCGTTGTCCGCATAAATCAAACGAATCATTTCCTGCGATTTGCCGTTTACTTCCACTTTTTCCAAACCGGCGTATTTCCCAATTCCGTGGTCAATATGCGTTACATAATCGCCTGGTTTTAGTTCCCGAAGTTCTTTTAAAGTGATGGCCTGCGATTTCTGGTAGCCTTTTTTAAGCTTGTATTTATAGTAACGGTCAAAAATTTGGTGGTCGGTGTAGCAGGCCAATTTCTGTTCGCGGTCAACAAAACCTTCGCGGATAGAAACGGGAATCGGCGTAAATTTGGCCGTTTTGTCCAGATCATCAAAAATAGCGTATAAACGTTCAATCTGTTTGGTCGAATCCGTTAAAATCAAATTCTCAATCTTCTCCGCATCATTATTTTTGATGTTGTGGATCAATAGGTTGAAATCTTTATTAAAAGAAGGCTGCGGGCGGATATCAAAAGTGACGGTTTGATCGGCCTGATAAAAAAACTGTTTGCCAAACTCCACAATGCAAAAATCTCGCAGTTGGTCGGCCAGCATTTTCTCGTCTGTAAAATTGTACTTTGGGTCAATCCAATCTTGGTTTTGGTTTTTCTCGGCAACCGGCAACGCTTTCCACAATTCGTTGGCTTTTTTGTAGCCGTCTTTAATCACGTCAAGCGTTAATTGCACGTCTTTTATCCAAACTGTGGTATCGGCATCCACATATTCCAGCAAAGAAATATTACTTTCTGTCAGAAATTTGGATTGCACATTGGGCACAATCGTAATGCTTTTTACATGCTCAACCGAAAGCTGGCTTTCAATTTCAAACGTTCGGATGGATTCTACAAAATCACCAAAAAACTCGATTCGGTAAGGCAGATCGTGTGAGAAAGAAAAAATATCAACAATGCCGCCGCGGATGGAAAACTGGCCCGGACTGTACGCAAAATCAACGCGCTCAAAATCGTATTCGATTAAAAATTCGTTGATAAAATCCAAACTCAGCTTGTTTTGAACAGAAATTTCGAGTGTGTTTTTTTCAAGCGAAGCACGGTTGATCACCTTTTCGGCCAGCGCTTCCGGGTAAGTTACAATTAGGTTTCCATATTCAGCGGCGTGGTTCAGTTCGTTTAAAACTTCGGCGCGAGCCAAAACATGACTGCTATCTGGTTGTGTAAAATCAAAACCTTTTCTAAACGATGATGGAAAGTTCAGGACTTCTTTGTCCAGCAAATTCTCCAGATCGGCCTGAAAGTAACCGGCTTCTTCCTGATCGGGCAACACAAAAATGGTGTGTTTGTGCTGCAAAAAATACAAAGCAACAGCCAAAAAGGCATCGCTTGAGCCAACCAAACCCCGAAGATGAACGCGCGGGCTTTGGCCCGAATTTAGCGCATGGGCCAAATTTTTAACGCGGTCATCTTCTTTATATCGTTCTAAAATTTCACGGATATTCAAATCGTTGCAAATATATTAAATAGAAAATACGGCGAAAAGTGTTATTAAAAGTTAAATTTAAGCAAACAAATTTTAACGCATTTGTTTGATACTAACAGGCCCTTTTGCCGATACTTCTTTTATCCCATAAAAATTGATCTTATGAAAAATGCAATGATATTCGGTGCAATTATTGGTGTTTTAAGTGGTGCCTGGATTTTGATGATGTATTTATTAGGTTATACAACTTTAACTTCTACTTCGCCAGTTGAATATTCTTCCGTATTGATCCCGATTATCGGTTTGTATTTTGGTGTGAAAAGGTATCGTGATACTGAACAAAACGGCAACATTACTTTTTTTGAAGGCTTGCAGGAAGGCTTTAAAATTTTGTTTGCAGGCGGCATTGTGGCGGTTGCCTTTGCCATTTTGTACATCAATTTTGTTTCAAAAGGTTCCATCAGCGATTTTTCAGGGAAAATTTTTGGTGCGCTTTTGGTTGGTGTTATCAGCGCATTGGCCGTTTCTTTATTGCTGATGACAGATTCCAAACGTGTTGATTCTACCCGGACACAAAAACCGTAATTTAAATTTCAGCCATACTTCTTTTATCGGGCAAAAATTGTTGTTTAATTTCAGCGTATGAAACTGAACACCTTAACGGCTTATCTGGAAAGTTTGGCGCCGCTGAATTACCAGGAAGATTACGACAATTCCGGGTTGATTGTTGGCCATGCCGATCAAGAAATCTCTCAGGCTTTAATTTCTTTGGATTGCACCGAAGCTGTTGTAGATGAAGCCATTGCACATAGTTGCCAGTTGATTATTTCTCATCATCCCATCGTATTTAAAGGCTTAAAAAAGTTTAACGGCAAAACTTATGTAGAGCGTGTGGTAGAAAAGGCCATTAAAAACAGTATTGCCATTTACGCCATTCATACCAACTTAGACCATATTGCTGCAGGCGTAAACTGGCGCATTGCCGATCGGTTAGGTTTGATCAATACGCGCATTTTGTCGCCCAAAAACAACCTGCTTAAAAAGTTGGTTACGTTTGTCCCGGTTGCACAGGCAGAAACTGTTCGTGCCGCTTTGTTTGCTGCCGGTGCGGGCAATATTGGCAATTACAGCGAAGCAAGTTTTAATACCGATGGGACCGGAACGTATAAAGCAGGCGAAAATGCCAATCCGTTTACCGGCGAATTGGGCATACAACACCGAGAACCGGAAGTGCGTATTGAAACGATTTATCCGGCAAATCTGGAAAATAAAATTTTGATTGCGTTGATTTTGGCGCACCCGTACGAAGAAGTTGCTTATGATTTGTATCCGATTACGAACGCTTTCCAAGAAGTTGGCGCCGGTTTAATTGGCGAGTTGCCTTCTCCGCAGGAAGAAACAAATTTTCTGTATTTTGTTAAAGATGCGATGAAAGCAGAAGTCATCAGGCATACTGTTTTTACCGGCAAAAAAGTGCGCAAAGTTGCGGTTTGCGGCGGCTCGGGTAGTTTTTTGTTGAAACAGGCCATTACTGCCGGTGCGGATGTTTTTGTTACCGCTGATTTTAAATACCACGAGTTTTTTGATGCCGAAGGGAAACTGGTGATTGCCGACATCGGACATTTTGAAACAGAGCAGTTTACACAAGAATTATTAGCAGAAATAATCAGCAAAAAATTTCCTACTTTTGCAATCCGTTTAACAAAAATTAATACAAACCCCGTCAAATATATATTTTAATGGAACAAACAGTAGAGCAAAAGCTAAAAGCTTTATACGAACTACAAACTATCCACACCAAAATCGACCGGATCAGACAGGTAAGAGGAGAACTTCCGATGGAAGTGAACGACCTGGAAGACGAAGTTGCAGGTTTGGAAACCCGGATCCAAAAAATTAAAAACGATCTGGACGATTTGGAAGATGCTGTGGTTACCAGAAAAAACCTGATAAAAGAAGCACAAGCCAACACCAAAAGATACGAAGCCCAACTGAACGAGGTTAAAAACAACCGTGAGTACGATGCCATTTCAAAAGAAATTGAAATCCAGGGTTTAGATGTACAGGTAAGCGAGAAAAAGATTAAAGAGTTGGGTTACGAAATTGCTACCAAAACGCAGGTTTACGAAAAAGCTTTGGCTGACCTGGAAGACCGCCGCAAAGATTTTGAACTGAAAAAAGCAGAATTAGGAACAATTACCGGCGAAACCGAAAAAGAAGAAACCGAACTGACCGGCCAGGCAGAACAAGCGAAAAAAAACATTGAAGAACGTTTGCTGTTTGCCTACAACCGTTTAAGGGGCAACGCCAAAAACGGTTTGGCTGTTGTTACCATCGAGCGTGATGCCTGCTCCGGATGTTTTAACGAGATTCCGCCACAGCGCCAGGCTGATATCCGTCAACGCAAAAAAATTATCGTTTGCGAACACTGCGGAAGGATTTTAGTGGACGAGCAAATGGTTTTAGAAACGGCAGAACCGCATCAAGTAGCATAAAAATTCTTTTTAAAAGATAAAGGCGGCCAAATACTGGCCGCCTTTTTTTATGCCATAAAAGAAGCATTGCTATTTAATTTTGGTAAACCACTGCATTAATATTCATACCGGCGCCAACAGAAGCAAATAAAATTTTATCGCCTTCGTTAATGGTGTGGCCAGACATTTCGCCTTTTAAAATACAATCCAACAAAGTAGGAATAGTTGCCACAGAACTGTTGCCATAATGTGCAATATTCATCGGCATAATGCTTGGGTCAAACTCTTTTTCGCCGTAAAGGCCAAACACGCGCTGCATAATGGCCGTGTCCATTTTACCGTTTGCCTGATGGATCAATACTTTTTTTATCGCATATAAATTGGTATCGGCTTTGTCGAGTGCCATTTTTATCACTTGCGGCACATGGATCAACGCGTATTCGTACAGCTTTCGCCCGTTCATTTTGATGTATAAATTAGGGTCAGTATTATTGTCAGTAGAGTAGGACTGGCCCATCGTTAACAAATTGACGTAATCAACTGCGTGTGATTGTGTTTTGTGCGCAATAATCCCTTTTTCGGTATCTGTTGCAGCTTCCAAAATCACCGCTCCGGCACCATCGGCATAAATCATACTGTCGCGGTCGTGCGGGTCAATAATCCTCGAAAGTGTTTCGGCACCAATTACCAAACACCTTTTTGCATCGCCGGATTTGATAAAATAGTTGGCCTGAATCATACCTTCCACCCAGCCCGGACAGCCAAAAGGCAGATCATAAGCCACGCAATCCGGGTTTTTAATTTGCAGCAATTGTTTAATGCGCGCGGCCAAAGTAGGAACCATATCAACACGGTTTGTTCCTTTGGCAACATTGCCAAAATTGTGGGCAACGATAATGTAATCAAGCGTTTCGGCATCAATGCCCGAACTTTTTAGGGCATCTTTTGCGGCAAGAAAACCTAAATCAGATGTGTTTTGGTCTTCCCGCGCATAGCGGCGTTCTTCTATTTCGGTAATGTTTTTAAACTGTTCTAAAATAACCGGGTTGCTTTTGGCTACCGGCCGACCATCTTTTTCAAAAAAGCGGTGGTTTATAAAATGGTTGCTGGTGATAATCTTATCGGGAACGTAGCTTCCGGTACCTGCAATTACCGAACGGATATTAGTCTGCATAATTTCTATACTGAATACTAAAATGGTATATAGTATAAAAATACGTTTAAAAATAGAATTTCAAAAACAATCAGAATAAATTTGTTTGCCGCCCGTACCGGTTTACAAAATGGCCGAAGTTGTAATCCGGGATTTGCCTTCCCGTTAAATACTTTTTGCAAGCCAAAGCAAACATTTGCTGGATAGAAACAGCAATCTGGCCATCGCCTGTTTTTCGGGTTCCCCAGCGCGAATCGTTTAGTTTCCCACCGTGGCAGTTTTCAATCTGGTGCAGTACTTTTTCGGCCTGGCCTGGAAAAGCTTTGTAAACCCAATCGGTAAATATCGAAGCAATGGCACCGTTCAAACGCACAATGGTATAGCGT
>CAXTKQ010000100.1:0-1516 GCA_964244955.1 uncultured Sphingobacteriaceae bacterium
GGTACAGTTCGTCCATCATAAAATACCAGTATTCGTATTTTGTAAAAACGGCGATTTTTGGGTTGATGGCACTTAAAAATTCCCTGGCATTTTTCCGCGTGTCCAACGGCAAATAATAAACATAATCAGCCAATGGCGTTTTTTTTCGGATCTCATATCCCGAAGGGGAAAAAAAAGTAACTACTGTTTTTACCGATGTATTTTCAGTGCGCATTTTTTCAAGCACCGGCCGCCCTTGTTCAAACTCGCCTAATGAAGCAAAATGGAACCAAATACTTTCATTTAACGTAACAGGCTTTTGTTTGCGGCGGCCATTAATCCATAGTTTTGCTTTCGGGTTGAAAAAAGAAGCCAGCCAGATGCCAAACTGATAAGTATAAATGCTGATACGGTATAAAAAAAGCATCTGTAAACAATAATTTATATATTCGTCGAAGGTAAAATATAATATTAAAACAAATTTTGAAATATGAAAATAGCCGTAGTAGGAACAGGTTATGTTGGATTAGTTACAGGAACATGCCTTGCAGAAACCGGAAACGAGGTGATCTGTGTGGACATTAACGAAGAAAAAGTAAAGGCCATGCAAGACGGTATTTTGCCGATCTATGAGCCTGGTTTAGAGCAGCTTTTTCACCGGAACATCAAGCAAGACCGCTTGCATTTTACCAAAGATTTGCCAGAAGCCATTAAAGAAGCGCAAGTAATATTCCTGGCTTTGCCAACGCCTCCGGGCGGAGACGGTTCGGCTGATTTAAGCTACGTTTTAGGTGCTGCAAAAGACATTGCCAAACTGATTACCGAATACAAAGTAATTATCACCAAATCTACCGTTCCGGTTGGCACGGCAGATAAAGTAACGGCTGTTTTTAAAGAGAATACTTCGGTTGAGTTTGCCGTGGTTTCTAACCCGGAGTTTTTGCGTGAAGGCGTTGCGGTAGAAGACTTTATGAAACCAGACCGTGTTGTAATTGGTACTTCAGATGAACGCGCGCGAGAAGTTCTGGCTGAATTGTACAGCCCCTATGTGCGACAGGGAAACCCAATTTTGTTTATGGACGAGCGTTCTTCGGAACTGACAAAATATGCGGCCAATTCATTCCTCGCCACCAAAATCACTTTTATGAACGAAGTGGCCAATATGTGCGAACTGGTTGGTGCCAACGTAGATATGGTTCGTGCCGGTATCGGTGCCGATGCACGGATTGGCAAACGTTTTTTGTTTCCGGGCGTGGGTTACGGTGGCAGTTGCTTCCCAAAAGATGTACAGGCGATGGCAAAATCGGCCAAAGAACATGGTTACGATTTCAAGATCCTGGATTCTGTAATGGAAGTAAATGAAGTACAGAAAAAAAAGCTGGTAAAAAAAGTATTGGAATATTACAAAGATGGCATTCAGGGCAAACAGTTTGCGCTTTGGGGCTTGGCTTTCAAACCGGAAACCGATGACATCCGCGAAGCACCTGCTTTGTACATTATTGAAGAGTTGCTGAAAGAAGGTGCAACGGTTGTAGCT